>CAIQPR010000009.1 GCA_903873775.1 uncultured Actinomycetes bacterium | reverse complement strand
GCGGTTGGACGAGATCGGAGCCAGACCTTCCATTGGCAGCATCGGAGATTCGTTCGATAATGCCCTCGCTGAGAGCGTCAACGCCCTCTACAAGACCGAACTCACGAGAGGCCCAGGGCGAGGGCCATGGAGGACGATTGACGATCTCGAACTGCAAACCCTCGCTTGGGTGCACTGGCACAACAACGAGCGTCTCCACAGCTATCTCGACGACGTTCCGCCGGTCGAGTTCGAGGCAATCTACGATGCAACCATCAGCGAAACCTCGCTGGTGGAACTCACAAGCTGAGAGTCTCCATCAAACCCAGTGCGATTCATTCAAATTAACCCTACGTTCGGGCCGTTGGCTGAGTGAGGGAATGTCAATGTTTCGTCGATTTGCAACTCTTGGGTTTAGCCCCCGCCGGTCGAGTCAAGGTCGTTCCACGTCTTTTCGCCTCACGGCGATCGTCATGGCCGTGGTCGCCATCGTGGGTACGTCGGTATTTGTTGAGCAGGCGGTCGTCCACGCGACGTCACGAACAGCCGCTCCGTGGGTGCGCCCGGGAATCGCTCGAGTTGCGATTCCGCCTTCGTCAACAACGGCTTCTCTCGCCTCGGTGTCGGTACCAGTGTCGCAAGATCAACTCGCGTGGGTGGCGCTCGGTTCACTCAATGAAGTGGAGATGATCAACGCGGCCACCGGCGAAGTGTACGGATCACCCATACCGCTGCCCACCAATGACTCACCCGTCTCCATTGCCTACTGGCGTCCCAACCTCGGCTACACCACGGCCACGAGTTCGGACCCCCAGATCGTCGTGCTGTCCAACAACACCAGCACCGGCACCGACTACGTCACCTTCATTGACGCGTTGACCAAGACCATCACCTCAACGATCTCGCTCGGCGGCATCTACGGCACCTCCATTGCCACGTCGACGGAATACGACCTGGCGGTGGTCGCCGACACCAATTCTGGCAACACCGTCTCTCGCATCAAGGTGCTCAGCATGAAGACCGATTCGGTCATTCAGACCTTCGGCACCGTCGCGGGTTCTCCCCAGTCCATTACCGGCGTGTCGTTCGACTCAATGGGATGGAGCGTCGAGGCGGTCTCTCCCAACCTTCACAAGGTCTATTACTTTCAGAATGCCGGGACGGGGTCTTCCACCTTCACCCAGCCCACAGGATCGACCTACACCGGCAGTTCATCCTTTGATCCACAGAACATCGCGGCCGATCCAACCGGCACGAGTGGCAGCACCTTCTACCTGACGGGCACCCCGAGCGCGAAGGATCTCTGGTCCATTTCGGAGTTCGTGAGTGGAGACACGACGAACATGAATCTGTTGAAGGCGTTCGCGCACACTCCCGGGCCACTCCAGATCTCGGCCGGATCGACGACGGCGTACGTGACGTTCCCACTCATGACCACCAACAACATTGGCATCGTGACGTTGTCGGGTTCGTACGCCACGACGTATCTCACGACCACAACGGCACCGAGTGCGGTTGGTCTCAGTTGGGACTCGGGCACCCTGCTCGTCGGTGATGGATCCTCGGGCACGACCGACCTTGATCTCGTCGCCACCTACGCTCCCGCGGTGTCCTCGGTGGGCACGGTCGCCGGAACGATCTCCGGCATCGCCATGCCGATCTCGTCCTTCATTCACTACAACATCTACGCGATCAACAGTCCTTACATCACGGTGATCGACTCGTCGACCGGTGGTGTGATCAATAACATCGTGGACAGCAACAATCCGCTGACCGCCGTGTCGAGTCCTGATGGTCGGTACGTCTACGTGGTGAACGAAACCGGTGGCGGGGGATCGGGTCTTGATCCCCAGGTGGTCGAGTACGCAACATCCCTGTTCGGCAGCGCAGGTAACCCGGTTGTCGCGACCTACACCATCAATCAATCCGCGAGCACACCCTTTAGTTATTCACTCAGTAACGTGCCGGTGATTGCGCAGACGGCGATGTCGCCCGACGGTGACTCCCTCCTCCTCACGGACTCCGCGAACTCAGCGGTCCTGACCCTCGACCTTGGGCCGTACGACGGCAGCTCGTACCTCGGAAAAGTCGTGAGCGAGGTCGCCCTCAACGGCGCGACGGCGGAGACGCCAGAAGGCATCTCCATCCTGCCCGATGGTTCTTACGCCTACGTATCGAGCCAACCGGTCTCCGGTGGGGGAGCGGGTGGCATCACGGTGCTCTCGGCCCACGCTTCTACGACCGGTTACAACTCGCCGAGCTATATCGCTGGAAGTTCCTTGTCGGACACACCACCGACGGGTTACTCGGCGATTTCTCTTTCCAAGCCGACCGAAATTCAGACCTCCAACAACGGGCAGCTGCTCTACGTGCTCGACACCAATTCCTCGATGCCGCTGTTGTTCACCTTCGCCGTTAGCTCCACGGGGGCACTCAGCACGGACCCGAGTCCGGCGTTCGCCGCGGGCACGAACCCCGTGAGTTTCGCGCTCTCACCGGAAGATTCGGTCGCCTACATCTCGGACGCGACGACGAAACTCACGACGGCGATGAATCTGACGGCGGGCATTACCGGGGACCGAGTTGGCTCCAACAACTTCACCTCCGGGATTACGCCATTGGTCCCGAACTCGAATTCGAACACCCCCGATGGCCAGTGGTTCGCGACCGGCTACAACACGGGTCCTCTCGGCGTCAATGACGTGGGCGTCTTCAGTTCCGTCGACGGCACTCTTTCGAATTACGCGGCGCTTAACGAACAACCGTCCTCGATCACGGTGTCACCGGTGTCCTCATCACAGTGGCTCTCCTCAACTCTCGCCTACAACGGTCAGCTCGGTTGGGCTGAACTGTTACAGGGTGGCATCAACCAGTCCGAGCGGGCCGATTCCTCCATGGTCGACTTCAATACGGCCGGCACACCCAGTGACGCGCCCGGAGCGAGTGCCGGAACTAACACCGACACGCGTTCGTATTCGTTATCGGTGAACTCCTTCAGTATTCCCGACCTCGGACTTCCGCTCGACCTCACCGCCAGTTACGACTCCGCTCGAGTCGCGGACGGTATGGATTCCTCCACGTCGCTCCCGTCGTTCGCCTTCGGTTGGCGTCCGTCGACGGGGATCACGGCCACGCAGAATCCCACCTCGGGGACTCTTGATCCGTGCATGATCACCGTCACCCAGTCCGACGGCACGGTGATCTATTTCAATCCCTCGACGTCATTCACGACGAGTTGCCCCACCGCCGGCT
>CAIQPR010000008.1 GCA_903873775.1 uncultured Actinomycetes bacterium | reverse complement strand
GAGACCTAAGGGCACGACGAGATGGCTCGCGATCGATGGCCGACGAATGAGGCTGATCGAGGCTTACGTCCCGCAGGCCAGCTGTTCGAGTTTCTCGAGCGTGCGGGTCATGGAGTCTTTGACCGTCGTGGAGCCATTGATCCACGTTCCGCCGTCCGACGCCAGAATCCACTGATTCGTTTCGGCACCACACTCGAAGATCTCTGTGACGTCCGTTGCGGTCTCGCTGAGTGGGCGAAGTTCGAAGCCCCAGCGATATCCAGATGGAACGCCAATGCGTTGAGGATCGCCACCTGCGGTGTCGATGTCGCCCGGCGACGGCTCCCAGACCAACCGATACCCGGGTTCGAAAACGACGACGTGGTTGATCATTTCGTAGTCGCGCCCGAGGCGATGCATCTTGATAGTGAATGTGTCGCCGACCGCGGTAATCATCTGTTCGTCCACTGATCCGCGCAGCATGTCCGACCCGTCAAAGACGGCGTGCACCTGAGGACGGGACACGAGATCGAAGATCACGTCGGCCGATGCGGCAATCACCCGCGAGACACGCACACTTGACTGGTCATCGCTCATCGAACGCCATCTTGCCACGCGGGCCTCGAACGGACAACGCGGGAGGATCTGAATCACAAGATGTGCTGCCCACCATCGTGTTTCTCTCACTGTCCATGTCATCTTCAACCCGCGTGTAGTCCTCGAAAAAAGTCATACGTTCGAGCACACATCGACGTAGGTTGGGAGTGGCGAGAGGATGTATATGCGACGCACACACGTACTCGTAGTGGGCGTGAGCCTCGTGCTGGTAGCGGGGCTCGCCTTCGTGATTGGTCGAGCGACAACGCCCTCAACCACGACCACGAGCCTCTCCGTACCGACCACGAGCATCCCGGAGTCCCAACCCCAGGTCGCCATCTGGCCCTTCGCTACGTCCGCGACTCGCTACACAGACCCCGTGACGGCCGCGTTTTCATTTGCCGTGCAGTATCTGGGCTTCACCAGTCCGCTGGTCGGCGATTTCCACGCCAGTGGCCATCGTTCGGGCGACGTGCCCGTGCGCACAAGCCCGGGGGGCGAGGTTACGACGGTTGCGGTGCGCCAACTGACGAGCGACCACACCTGGTGGGTCGTGAGTGCGGACGCCCCCACGCTGCGACTTGACGAGCCCGTCGCCCGGGCGACCGTCTCGTCACCGGTCACCCTGTCGGGTCAGAGCACCGCGTTTGAAGCGGTCGTCAACGTGGCGATCGTCGGAGACGGATCGGTGACACCGGTAGCGACGGACGTCGTAATGGGCGGGTCCATGGGGGAGACGGGACCATTTCATAAGGCGATCTCGTTCGCAACCCCCACGGTCACTGGGGGTGCCGTTGTCCTGCGCACGCGCTCGGCCAAAGACGGAAGCTACATTGCCGCCACCGCGCGACGCGTGGCGTTTGCCCACTGACGATTGCGCGGAGACTCACGTGCACCAGGTGAGCACTCGGTCACGTGCCGCTCGGGTGAACCGATCTCGGCAACAAGGACGTCTCGGGGTGCGCCAGATTCGCGACACTACGGCTCTCGTGTCTTCCTGTGACGCGACGTGAGAGCGCATCATCGCGAGTCAAAGAACAAACCTCGGTCCGTGACGGACCGAGGTTTGAATCAGGTCATTTGGTGGAGGTAAGGGGATTCGAACCCCTGACCTCTTGACTGCCAGTCAAGCGCTCTACCAACTGAGCTATACCCCCAAAAGGCTCTCCGATGGTAGCAGTTACGCGTCGACCCACCAGTGCGACGCGTCTCGTCCCTATCTCGTGCGCGACAAGGTGACCTCGACAACGGACCGCACATGCTGGGCCGTGCCGCGCGGATCATCGACTTGAGGACAGTGACCGGTGGGGAGAGATGACTGGTCTGAACAGACACCCGCCATCTCCATCTGTAGTTCGCGTGGGATTGTGCGGTCGTGTTCGCACACGATGTAGTGCGTCCACACGCCATGTGGCACGTCACTCGAGAGTTCCTCGCGGAAAGTTTCGAGCGGTTGACGGTGCGCGCTCGCCAAGCAGTCAAGAGCGAGGCGGCCGTGTGGGTCGTCGAAGAGGGCGTGCGCAGACCCGGACGTGAGCACGAGAGCCCCGTCGGACCACGCGAGTGTCGGGTCCAAGTCGTTCGGGCTGGTTGCGCGTCGAGAGGCCGCGGTTACCGACTCGTGAAGATGGGGTCGAAATGCGGCGAGATAGACCACGCCCGCGAGATCAGATATCGCGAGAGAGGCTTGCGTGACGACCGCGCCGCCGTAACTGTGACCGAGCAGCACGAGAGGTCCCGCGAGATCTCGGCAGGCGTCGACGACGGCGCGAGCATCGGCGAGGAGGGACCCGACACCCGAGACACTCGGCAGATCGAGCGTCGCGAGAGCGATGTCGGGCGATGTCCACTCCGCTTGGATGTCGCGCCAAACGCGTGCGTCCTGAAACGCTCCGTGGACGAGGAGCACTGTGGGCACCGCGTTAGCCGATCTTGATGCCGCCCCCACTGTCCGGCGGCACGATGTACGGCGCCAGGGCGTGAGCGAGGCCCGGGAGAGTGAGAGTCTGCAGGTGCACCTTGCCGGGGCCCGTGAGCTTGGCGAGGAACAGCGTGTCGGCGCCGAACATGATGTTCTTGATGCCCTTGACGCGCGTGATCTCCAGGTTGACCGACGCTTCGTACAGACCAATGTGTCCGGGGTGCACCATCATCGTCTCGCCTGCCGCAAGGTCGTAGGTCACCATTTCACCGGACAGTTCCACCCACGCCGTGCCGGAACCCGCGATGCGCTGCAGGACGAAGCCATTGCCGGAAAACACACCCACGCCGAGCTTCTGCTGGATGCCCAGATTCAGCGTGACACCCGCGGTGGCGGCGAGGAAACCGTGGCGGGACACCATGTACTCGTGCTGGTCGTCCACGTGAATCGCTTTGATGTGACCGGGCATCTTGGCGGCGAACGCGACCATGCCGCGGTCCGCGTTGGCGGTGTACTGCGACATGAAGATGGATCCTCCGGCGACCGCGCGCTTGAGGACGCCAAAGACGCCGGATCCGCCGGCACCCGAGGTGGCGGTCGACATCTGAATCGAAGCGGTCATCCAGGACAATTCGCCACCCTGGGAAATCACTGACTGGCCCGGCTGGAGAGCCACTTCAAGGACGGGCATCGTCGTGCCGACGACGCGGTGAGACACACCTGCCTGTTCGGTGTCTTCGAACTCGGGAAGATTGCCGTCGACGTGCTCGCTCATGATGATGCTCCTTGCTGTTTTGCTCAGCGTAGCCCTGGCGCGCCGAGCGGGGGCTGATCGACGCGTTCCCTAGAATGGTCCAATGGCAAGGCCTTTTGACGTCGTCGCACTGGAAAAGAAGTGGCAGGACCGGTGGCGCCGCGAGGGGACCTACGAGGTCGACAATGACGACCCTCGCGAGCGGTACTACGCCCTGTGCATGTACCCCTACCCGTCGGGTGTGGCCCACCAGGGGCACGTCCGCAACTACGTCTTCGGCGATCTCGTCGTGCGCTACCAGACCATGCGCGGCAAGGCCGTGCTCTCCCCGTTCGGTTTTGACTCGTTTGGACTCCCGGCGGAAAACGCTGCGATCAAGGCTCACAGCCACCCGCGCGTGTTCACGGATCAAAGAATCGAAGAACTCAAAGCGTCAGTGCAAGAACTGGGTGCCGTGTACGACTGGCGTCGAGAGGTGCGCAGCCACGACCCGGCGTACATCCGTCAATCACAGTTCATCTTCTTGAAGTTCTTAGAGGCCGGTCTCGCGTACCGCGCCGAGGCTCCGGTGAATTGGTGCCCGGGGTGTGCGACCGTGCTCGCGAACGAACAAGTCACGGCCGACGGCACGTGTGACCGCTCCGGCGACGTGGTGGAACGCAAGAACCTCGAGCAATGGTTCTTCAAGATCACCGACTACGCGGACGAACTCTTGGAGCAGGTCGATCATCTCCAGTGGCCCGAGCGCGTGAAAACAATGCAGCGCAACTGGATTGGTCGCAGCGAAGGCGTCGAGTTCGAGCTGCCGCTCGCCGAAGATCCGAGTGTGGGTCTGCGTGTCTTCACCACGCGGCCGGACACCGGATTCGGCGTTACCTACGCCGTCGTAGCCCCCGAGCACCCGCTGCTCGAACGCCTAACCACTGGAGATCAGCGAGACGCCGTGGCGAACTTGGTGGAGCGGGCTCGTCACACCAGTGAGGTCGAGCGTTCCGCGACGACAACCGACGGGGCGGAACTCACGAAGCGGGGCGCCTTCACCGGAAGTTACGTGGTGAATACCTTCACGGGCGAGAGCGTGCCCGTCTACGTCGCCGACTACGTGCTCGGGACGTACGGGACCGGTGCGATCATGGCGGTGCCCGCCGAAGACGAGCGCGACTACGCCTTTGCGCAGGTGCACGGCCTGCCGGTGGTTCGCACGGTTGCCACGCCCGAAGGGTTCGAAGGCGGCGCGTACGCCGGCGATGGGGTCAAGATCAATTCCGGCTTCATGGACGGCCTGGACGTGCCCGCGGCGAAGCGCGCCGCGCTCGACTTCCTCGTGGCCAACGCGCACGGTGAAGCCAAGGTCAACTACCGACTCCGCGACTGGTTGGTGTCGCGACAGCGTTTCTGGGGCTGCCCGATTCCCGTGGTCTACTGCGACACGGACGGCATCGTGCCGGTTCCGCTCGACCAATTGCCGGTGCTCGCACCCGACGACGTCGTCATGACGTCGTCGGGCCAGTCCCCGCTCGCCACTCACGAGGGTTTCCGCAACACCACCTGCCCGACGTGTGGGGGACCGGCACGGCGCGAAGCCGACACGATGGATACCTTCACCGATTCCTCGTGGTACTTCCTGCGCTTCACCGACCCCACGAGCACGGATCGTCCCTTTGATCCCGTCCAAGCGGCGGCGTGGATGCCCGTCGATCAGTACATCGGTGGTGTCGAACACGCGATCTTGCACCTGCTCTACGCGCGCTTCTACATGAAGGCTCTCGTGGACGTGGGTATCGCGCCGGGACTTCCCCGGGAGCCCTTCACGCGACTGTTCACCCAAGGCATGATCCGCATGGACGGATCCAAGATGAGCAAGTCCAAGGGCAATCTGGTCGCCCCCGGGCAGTACTACACGACGGTGGGCGCGGACGGCCTGCGACTGTTCCACCTATTCGTCGGTCCGCCTGCCGACGACGTGGACTGGACGTCGCAGACCGACGAGGTGATCGACGGTTGCGCACGTTTCCTCGATCGCTTGTGGCGACTCGCGACACTCGACGACATCACTCTGCGACAGGAGGGGGACGAGAGCGACCTCGCCATCCGTCGCGCGGTGCACAAGACCATCGCCAAAGTCAGTGACGATTACGAGCGCTGGAGTTACAACACGGCCGTTGCGGCGCTCATGGAACTTCTCAACACCGTCGGCAAGTGGGCGCGCGACGCCCGCGGCGCGCACGAGGACACCCTGAATGAGGCCATCGACACATTGCTGACCTTGCTCGCCCCGATGGCGCCCCACATGCCCGCGGAACTATGGGAGATGCGGCACGGCACCTCGTCGCACCTGCACGCGCAGACGTGGCCGACGGCCGATCCCGCATTGTTGGTGGACGACACCGTGACGATGGTGGTGCAGGTCAACGGGAAGGTTCGTGCTCGCCTCGAGGTGAGTCCCGACATCTCCGAAGCCGACGCCACCGCCGCCGCGCTCGCCGATCCCGCAGTGATCGCGGCTCTGGAGGGAGCGAGCCCCACGCGCGTGGTGTCCCGGCCACCCCGAATGGTGAACATCGTCCCGTGAGCCCGACTGACGCACGTCGACCGCGCAGTGAGTCGTCGGTCGTCATTGAACCACCTCGCTTCGACCGTCCGGAGGTCGAGATTCGGGCGTCCGCTCGGCGGACGAAGACGGGTAACGCCCACTGGTCCGGCAGTCGCGTGGTCGTGCAGATTCCGGCGCGCCTGCGCGGTCGCGCCCGTGATGAATTCGTTAATGAATTGGTTGACCGATTGTTACAGCAACGGCCCCACACGCACGGCCACGACGCGTCGCTCGAAGAGCGCGCCAGCGTGCTCGCCGAGCTCTATAACGACGGCGTGAAGCCCCAGTCCGTGCGCTGGGTCACCAATCAGCGACAGCGTTGGGCGTCCTGCTCGCCAGCCACGCGCGAAATACGTGTCTCGACGAGACTGCGGCAGTGTCCCGAGTGGGTGATTGACGCGGTGCTCGTGCACGAACTCGCGCACCTCCAGGAGATCGACCACTCGGCGCGCTTCTACGAGATCGCGGACCGGCATCCCCGCCAGCGGGAGTGCACACTGTTTCTCGAGGGTTTTGCTCTCGGGCTCGGACTGCGGGTCGAGTCCGGCGACGTGGACTGAGTCCGTCGCCTAGCCCTCTTCGCCGCGCAGGAAGCGTTCGAGTTCCGCGGCGAGTTCGTCACCACTCGGGAGCTCGTCGCCGAGCGACGTGCCTTCGGTCTCGTCGGCCGTCTCTTCGAGGTCCCGGACCATAGACTGGTGATCGGGGTTATTGATCACCAGGTCGTCCACGCGTTGCCGCGCCTCGTCGGCCGCGGCGCGCAGAGGCTGAGCATTGATCGTGAGGCCGGCCACGGCCGCGAGAGCGTCGAGGAGGCCCGCGGACGCCTGGGGGTAAGGCATGGACGCCACGTAGTGCGGCACGCGGGCCCACAACGTGAGCACCGGCGTAGCGGTTTCGGCGAAGCCCATTTCGAGCGCCGCCATGATGCCCGCCGGAACTTCGATTTCGCCTTCGACCGTGCCGACAGTTTCGAGAAGGTACGCGGACGTGGAGGGCGCCGTGCCGATGACGCGCACGGGTCGTGTGTGGGGGGTCGGCGCGGGAAATGCGCCGAGGCCCACCACGAGGCGACTGTCGTACCGTCCGGCGACGTCGGTCACGAGATCGATGAAGTCGCTCCAGTGGAAGTCGGGCTCGGGGCCCACGAGGAGGAGCACGTCAGCCCCGTCGCCGTCACGGCCGTAGCGAATTTGGATTTCGGGCCACGTCAACTCGGTCGTGACGCCGTCGATGATGCGCGCGATGGGACGGCGAGCTCGCTGGTCGATGAAGTACTCGGTGTCGAAGGTGACGAGCGTCTCGGTGTGCATCGTGTCGAGCAAGGTGCTGATGGCCGCACTGGCGCCGAGGCCGGCGTCAATCCAGCCCTCGAGCGCGACGATCAGAACGGGCTCGTGCAGTTCCGGGTCGGCGAGATACAAGATGCGCTCGAAGGATTCGTCGTCCATCAGCGACCCTCCAGCGTTGTCTTGGCCGTCTCCGCGAGGAGGGCGATGTGGTGGGGGAATTCCGCGACGCTACCCGTGTCACCCGCGGTGGCCCCGGCGCTGTAGCGCGCGAAGACACCCTGGAGAATGCACGCGAGCTTCCAGTACCCGAAGGCTTGATAGAACGCGACGTCACTGACGTCGAGCGAGGAGTGCGCGGCGTAGGCGGCCAAGACCTCGGCGCGCGAGGACATGCCGGCCGCCGTCGTGGGTGCCGCGCCGAGTAGCGCCGCCGCCGCGTCCTTCGGCTCCGCCCAGTACACGAGAAGAAGACCGACGTCGGCCATCGGGTCCCCGAGCGTGCAGATCTCCCAGTCGAGAATGGCCTTCACGCGACCCGAGGGATCGAGCACGGTGTTGTCGAGCCGGTAATCCCCGTGCACGACGGCGACCTTCTGCTGGGTCGGAATGGACGCGGCGAGCGCGTCACCGACCGCTTCCACGAGTCCGCCGTGGTCCACGCCGGGAACGGCCATTTGTTCGTACTGACCGCGCCACCGACGCAGTTGGCGCTCGATGTAGCCGTCGTGTCGGGCGAGATCCGACAGACCCGCCGCCGCCACGTCGACGTCGTGCAACTGCGCCAACGTCGCGGCGAGGTTGGGGCCGATCGACGGTCGCTGTTCGAGGGTGAAGTCGCGTTCGGTCTGTGCGCGGTCGCGCAAAATCGCCCCGTCAACGAAGTCCATGACGTAGAACGGTCGCTCGTTCACGGCCTCATCGACGCACAGGCCGAGCGGCGTCGCGACGGGAATGCCCTGGGGCGCGAGCGCGGAGATGATGGTGTGTTCGCGCACCATGTCGTGCGCGGTGGGGAGGACGTGCGACGTGGGCGGACGACGCAGAGCGAACGCGCGGCCCGTCGCGTCGACAACTTTGTAGGTGAGATTGCTGCGTCCCCCCGCGATCAATTCGTAGGTCACAGGAGCGGTGGCGCCGACGTGCTCGACCAGCCACGCGGTGACCATCGGTTCGTTGATGCCGATCACTTCGGTGCTCATAGCCGCTGAGGCTAACCGAATTTCTGGCCCCTCTTCTCGGCCCACAACGCCCGTTAGGCTTCGACCATGGCTGAGGTCACGGACGCGACTTTTTCAACGGCGGTCATCGAACGCTCCTATCAAGTCCCGGTCGTCGTCGACCTCTGGGCGACGTGGTGCGGCCCGTGTAAGACGCTGAGTCCGATCATCGAAAAGGTCATCGCCGAGACCAATGGCACGGTAGAACTCGCCACCATCGACGTCGATCAGAATCCGCGAGTCAGTCAAGCGTTCCAGGTGCAATCCATCCCGGCCGTCTTCGCACTGAAGGACGGAAAGGTTGTCGATACCTTCGTGGGCGCACTGCCCGAGCACGCTGTTCGAGAATTCGTCGAGAAGCTCGCACCGGGTGCGAGCGCGGTGGACAAATTAGTGAATGAAGGCGACGAGGAATCCCTGCGTGCCGCCCTCGAGCTCGACGCCGAGAACGCGGACGCCGCGATTGCCCTCGCCGAGATTCTCCTAGCGACCGATCGCGCCGCGGACGCCGTCACTCTCCTGACGCCGTTTCAGAGCCAACTGGCTGCGAAGACGCTGTTGGCGCGCGCCACTCTCGCCACGAAGGGCGTCACCCTGGGCGGCGATATCGATCTGACGCTCGATCATCTGTTGGAGCAGGCCGTGGCGGACCCCGCGGCGCGGGAGCAGTTCGTCGAAGTGCTCGACGCCCTCGGTCCGGAGGATCCCCGGTACGTCACGTATCGTCGGCGGCTCGCGAGTCGCCTGTACTAGTGAGGGCGTACCAACCCGCGACGTCCATTGACGTGCGCCTCGGCGATCGCGACTACGACCTGACCCACTACGCGCTGGTCATGGGGATCTTGAACCGCACCAAGGATTCCTTCTTCGCCCCGGCCGCCACCTTCGGGCTCGACGATCTGTACGCGCGCGCCGAGCAACTCGTCGCCGACGGCGCCGATCTGCTGGATGTGGGTGGTGTGAAGGCCGGGCCGGGCGACGAGGTGAGTGAAGCCGAAGAGTTGGACCGCGTCGTGCCCGTGATTGAGGAGTTGCACCGGCGCTTTGATGTGCCGTTGTCCGTCGACACTTGGCGTGCGTCGGTCGCGGGGGCGTGCTTCGCCGTCGGGGCGGTGGTCGGGAATGACATCTCGGGATTTGCCGATCCGGCGTATCTGCCCACGGCCGCCGCGGCCAAGGCGACCGTCGTCGCGACGCACATTCGCCTGCGGCCGCGTGTGGCGGATCCCTCGCCGCACTACGACGACGTGACGGCGACCGTGCGCGCATTTCTTCTTGACCGCCGCGACCGGGCTCTCGCCGCGGGCGTCGCGGCTGACCGCATCATCATCGACGCGGGTCTCGATCTCGGGAAGACTGCCGGGCAGTCGTTGCAGCTTCTGCGTGACTCGGCCACCCTTGCGGAGATCGGCTCGCCCTTGCTGCTCTCGGCGTCGAACAAGACCTTCCTCGGCGTCATGTTCGACCTTCCCGTCACGGAGCGACGAGAGGCGTCACTCGCCGCGGCGTCGCTCGGCATCATTGGTGGCTGCCGCATCTTGCGGGTGCACGACGTTCGCGGCACGGTACGCGTGCGCGATGCGCTCGAAGCCCTCTTTGAGGCCCGCGATGAGTGAGGCCGTGGTCTGTGTTCTCGGCACCGACGCCACCATGGTCAATGACGCCGTTCACGCGACCGTGAATGAACTCTTAGAGGGCCTCGACCCATCGACCGCCCTCGAAGATTTCGCGGTCAAAGAGTCCGCGGCCGCGGAGGATGAGAGCAGCACGGTCGTGCAGCGCACCCTTGAAGCCCTCAATACGCCGCCCTTCCTGGTGCCGCGTCGCGTGGTGGTCTTGCGTGACGTCCAGGCCCTCGGTGCGGAGGACGCCGACTACCTCGTGTCGTGGGCGTCCTCGCCGACGCCGGGGATCACTCTCGTGGTCTCGGTGGTGGGAACGAAGTCCAAATCAAAATTGGTGAAGGCCGCGCACCGCGTCGTTGATGTGACCGTGGGCTCACGCCCCAAAGATCGCCTCGCGTACATTTCCGAACAGTTCGAAGCGGCCGGCGTCACGCTGCAGGCCGGCGTGGCGGCCAAGATTGCCGATCGCGTCGGCGATGACGTCGCGCGCGTCGACGCTCTCTGCCGCACCTTGCGGACGATTTTCGGGATTGCCCCGCTGAGCTTCGATCACGTCGAGCCGTACCTGGGCGACGCCGGCGGCGTGCCGGAGTGGGACCTGACGGAAGCCATCGACAAGGGTCAAGTGGCGGAGGCGATTCGGATTGCCCGTCGCATGCTCGACTCTCGTGCTCGCGTGGGGGTGCAGATCATCAACCTGCTGCAACGTCACTATCTGAAGATGGCCCGACTCGACGGTTCGGGAGCCTCTACGGGCGAGGACGCCGCAGCAATTGTGGGAGGCCACCCCTTCCCCGCACAGAAGCTGGTGCAGTCCGCTCGTCTTCTCGGAGGCGACCGGATCGCCTACGCCATCGATTTGATCGCGCGCGCGGATCTCGATCTGAAGGGTGGTGCCGACTACGGCGGCATGAACGACGACGCGATCAATCGCACCGATTTAACGGTGGTGGAAGTCCTCGTCGCGCGACTCGCGAAATTGGCCGAAGCCGCTCGCCGCCACTAGCGACATGTCACGTGCGACGCTGTCTGACGCGCGACTCGCGTCGGGTCACGACTGGTGTTACGCGTCAGCCTTGAGCTTGTTGATGCGACGGGTGAGGCCGCTCTTGCGGTTCGCGGCCTGGTTCTTGTGGATGATGCCCTTAGCGGCAGCCTTGTCAATGCGCTTGATGGCCTGACGCAGCGCCAACTCTTCGTTCTCGGTCCCCACAGCGGACACGGCAGTCTTCGTGCGGGTGCGCAATTCCGACTTGACGGCCTTGTTGCGCAGACGCGCCTTCTCGTTCTGCTTGTTCCGCTTGATCTGGCTCTTGATGTTGGCCACGAAAAAACCTCGTTATCTGGTGCCGAACAGTCCGGCGGGCTTGTCAATGCTAGCAGAAGGGCCCACGGACCACCTATCGCGCCGACGAAGCGCGTTCTTCAGCCCCGGCCAGCGTGCAGTCGGGGATGGAGGTCGGCACACGGGGACCCACCACGTGGACGCACGAGGCCCAGCGGGCGGGGCTGAGAACAAGAGGCGTGGCCCGACGGGTCGCGGTTGACCACACCCATTCTCCCTTGACAACGTGGGGTGCTCCGTAGATCAACGTCATCGCCGACACCCACGAATACGGCTGGGCGTAGCCCCGATTCAGGGGATACGTGAGCGTGACGGGTGCGACGACGTCGTTCACGTGATCCTCGGCAAACAGCGTCGCCAGCGCCCGCAGCTCCCGCGACGTCGGCGGGGGAGGGTTGCCCTCACTCAGTTGACTGGCGGTGGCGCGCGCGAAACGATCCAGGGTGGTGCCGAAGTTCACTTGTGGCCCCCACGCGCCCGCCAGCGCGTAGGAGAAGTCGCTCGACGCCTGTTGGACCATGCTGCGCCCCGACAGCGGGTAGGGATAGGTCACGAGGATGGGGTGGGCGTGCGTGGCGCCCAATTGGGCGAGGGCCGGGTCACCCACGATCGATTGGGGAACAATCACGCTGGCCGGCAACGCGACGTAGGCCACTTGGACGAGGGCGGCGCACGACGCCGCCACGACGACCACGTGGCGACGCACGGTGGGCCACCCGTCCGGCAGCGCGTCGGCGAGCGCGTCAGTGCCCGCGGCCAGAACGAGAGCGAATCCGAACCACGCGACAATCGCGTAGCGGTTGGAGAGCGAATTGTGAATGAGCGGCAAGTTCCAGAGGATGGTCCAGGGATGAAACAGGGCCGCGTACCCGCGGGTCAACCACACACTTAGAACAATGATCGTGAGGCCGCTACGAACGAGGACCGAACGCCACTGCCACACGCCGATGACCAGAGTGACCGCAATGAGGACGGCGGAGAAGTCTTGGAAACTCGGATAGACCGGCGTCCATCCCCAGTGGAAGGCGCCCGCATCCACGCCGTGCGCGACGAAGTTCGCCCACGGCACGGAGCTGAACGTGAAGAGTCCTTTGTTGAAGACCCAATTCGGCAGGTGTTGGGGGCCGGCTGCGATGTAGAGGGCGACCGGCGCGGCGACGGGAATCAGCACGCAGAGCGACCACAGGGCCACGCGGACGCCTCGACGGGCGGACTCGAGCAATTGATCGCGATGCGTACTGCCGAGCACGACGAGTCCGATGACGAGCGCGCAGGAGCCGACGATGGTCGTGATGACGAGGAGTTCGGCGCCAATCAGAAGTTGGACGCTCACGATCGCACCGCCCAGTAGTCCGGCGCGCCGCGGGCTCAGTGTGCGAAAGCGCCACACATCGCTCACCAACCAGAACAGCAGAGGTGGCGTCACGAGATAGAGAAAATTGGTCCAGCCCCACACCTCGGCCTGCAGGGCGGATGGTCCAAATCCCCAGAGAAGTCCGGCGATCCAGCACGGCCACCACCGGGTGACCCACGGGCGAATCGCCACCATCGCCGCGAGCGCGGACACGACCGGGATCAGGAGTAACTGGCAGTTGAAGGCACCGACGGGTCCGAGGACCCACGTGATCGGCGTGAAGAGAATCGCGAGGCCCACGGCGGTGGTGTTGGCGGCGAGATTGACGCCGTGGGGTGCCCAGATGGCGTTCGAGAAGAAAGGATTCTCGCCGTGGCTGAGGGCGTGGGCCACCCACCCGTTGGCCCAGATCGGAAACGACGCGTCCCCCTCGGGCCATACGGTGGCGTGTCGAATGCCCGAGGTGATCACGGGATGCAGGAGCGCGAGCACGACAACGAGGTAGCCCCCGGCGCTGATGAGCCACGGGCGAAGTCGCGCGGATCGGGTGCTCACCCGGTCACTGTACAGCGACGTGATTCCGTGACTGGTGTCGTTGCGACGATGTCCGCGTGAGTGACGAGCGACGTCGGGCGAACTCCTCGCCGACGGGGTCGTACGGCGTGCGACAGGTAGCCTTGGTGGACCGTGGCTACACCGTCGACCCCCCAAGATCCCACCAAGATTCGCAATTTTTCGATCATTGCGCACGTCGACCACGGCAAGTCGACCTTGTCGGACCGCATTCTCGAGATCACCGGAGCGGTGGATCCCCGACTGATGCGCGCGCAGTATCTCGATTCCATGGACATCGAGCGCGAACGCGGCATCACGATTAAGGCGCAGAACGTGCGGGTGCACTTCGACGGACACATCCTGCAACTCATCGACACACCCGGTCACGTTGACTTCGGCTACGAGGTTTCGCGTTCGCTCGCGGCGTGTGAGGGAGCGGTGCTCCTCGTCGACGCGAGCCAGGGCATCCAGGCGCAGACGTTGGCGAATTGCTACCAAGCCCTCGAGAATGACCTTGAGATCGTCGCCGTGCTCAACAAGATCGACCTTCCGGCGGCTGATCCGGACCGGTGCAAAGAAGAACTTGAGCGAGTGCTCGGACTGCCCGCCGACGAGGTCCTCGCAATTTCGGCCAAGACCGGCGAGGGCGTGCCGGAATTGTTGCGCGCGATTATTCAGCGCATCCCGGCCCCGACGGGTGACGCGAGCGCGCCCCTGCGCGCGCTCATCTTTGACTCGAATTACGACCAGTACCGCGGCGTGATCTCCTCGGTGCGGGTGATGGAGGGGACAATGAAGTCCTCGACCAAGATCCGCATGATGCAGGCGGGAGCGAACTACGACATCGAAGAAATTGGTGTCCGCACCCCCGTGCCCGTCCCCGGCACCATCCTGGGCCCCGGCGAGGTGGGGTACCTGATCGCCGGCATTAAGGAAGTGGCCTCCGCGCGCAGTGGTGAAACGGTCACCGACGCCGTCAAGCCGGCCGCGGAGCCGCTCAGTGGCTACCGGGACCCCAAGCCGATGATTTTCTGCGGGATCTTCCCGATCGACGGCGACGAACTTCCGGACCTGCGTGACGCGCTCGACAAGATGAAGTTGAACGACGCGTCCATCACCTTCGAGCCCGAGAGTTCCACGGCCCTCGGCTTCGGCTTCCGCTGCGGGTTCCTCGGACTTCTGCACATGGAAATCGTGCGCGAGCGACTCGAGCGCGAATTCAATTTGTCGTTGATCGCCACGGCGCCGTCGGTCGTTTATCGCGCGTTTCTTACCGACGGTAGTGAGATCAACGTGGACAACCCCACCGAGTTGCCCGAGTCAAGCCGGCTCGATCACATCGATGAGCCGATGCTCGATATTTCGATTCTCACACCCAGTGAGTACCTCGGCGCGGTCATGGATCTCTGCCAGAGTCGCCGGGCGGAGATGAAGAAAATGGACTATCTCTCCACCGAACGTGTGGAACTGCGGTATTCAATTCCGCTCGCGGAAGTCGTGATCGACTTCTTCGACGCTCTGAAGAGCCGCACGAAGGGATACGCGTCACTCGACTACGAACAAAGCGGCTACCAGACCAGTCAACTCGTGCGTGTCGACCTCCTCATCAACCACGAGCCCGTCGACGCGTTCTCGACGATCGTGCACAAGTCGAACGCGGACCTCTACGGACGCAAGATGGCCGAACGACTGAAGGAACTGATTCCCCGCCAGATGTTCGATGTCCCGATCCAGGCGGCCGTGGGCGGGCGGATCATCTCTCGCGAAACGGTGAAGGCGCGCCGCAAGGACGTGCTGGCCAAGTGTTACGGCGGTGACATCACGCGTAAGCGCAAGCTGCTCGAGAAGCAGAAGGAGGGTAAGAAGCGCATGAAGAATATCGGGCGCGTCGAAGTCCCTCAAGAAGCCTTCGTGGCGGCGTTGAAACTCGAAGACTGATCAGTAGCCCGTCGCGCCGTCGGTCATTTCGCGAAGAAAATCCGCGTGGCCCAGGTGCCGGGCGTACTCCTCGATCATGTGCACCAGCACCCACCGCGTGTCGACCGTCCGGCCTCCGCGCTCGGCATCTTGATTTCGCGAGAGATCGTCGAGAGACCTGTTCGCGACGATGTCGCGCGAAATCTCGCAGGCCTGGAGGAAGAGCGACTCCACCTCGGCCAGCGGCAATCCGTCGAGATCGTGGAAGTCAGCGTCCGGGTCCTCCTCGGCGTCGATGTACCAGGTGACGTCGCGATCCTCGAGGATGGACTCAAACCAGTACTGCTCGACCGCGGCCATGTGTCGAAGTATGCCGAGCAGGGTGAGCTCCGAGGTCGCTAGGTGTCGCTGGCGGAGCTGTTCCATGGTGAGGCCGGCGCACTTGAGCAGCAAGGTCGCTCGCATGAAATCGAGCCAGCGGCCGAGCTGCGCTCGCTCATCACCGCTGTGCAAGAGAGGGGGACGTTCGGGTGGCGTCATCACGTACATGTGGCAGGAGCGTAGATGGTGTGGCCCACGCGCGTTGGCACTCAGTAGAATTGAGTGCCAACAAGGAGTCTCATGGCCCGACGCCCCGAATCGCAGGAGCCGGCTCAGGAACTCGACGCCCGCAAGGCCGCCATCCTGGAAGCCGTCGTCACCGAACACATTGACACCGCCCAGCCGGTCGGGTCCTCTTCGGTCGCCTCCAGTGAACGCGTCGGCGTGTCCCCCGCGACGGTGCGCAGCGAAATGGTCGCGCTCGAGCGTGAGGGTTTCCTCTCCCAGCCGCACACGTCGGCGGGCCGCATCCCGACGGATCGTGGGTACCGGTACTTCGTCGACCACTTGCGCAGCGGCACCCTCGGACCGACGCAACAGCACACGGTGCGGGAATTTTTTGACACGGTGCACGGAGAGATCGAAGACGTGCTCGAACAGACCTCGACGCTGCTGAGTCGTCTCACCCAGTACACCTCGGTCATCGTGGGGCCGAGTCACACGCACGCAACGGTGCGCTCGGTCCAGCTCGTCGACCTGGGTCCCCGGCGCGTTCTCGTGGTCGCTGTGCTGTCCGATGGCGCGGTCGAAAAACGAACATTGGATCTTGATCACGACGCCTCCGTGGCTGACGTCGCCGACGCGTCCGCGCAGTTGAACGGCCTTCTCGTGGGTACGTCGCTCGACCAGCGCGTGGAGGTGCCCTCGCGCGCGGGTGTGGTGGCGGAGCTCATTCGTGCGGCCACCGGAGCCTTGTTCGACGAAGCCCCCATCTTGGACGGCGACCAACTCTTTATCGGTGGATCGTCGCGCGTCGCGGACGCGTTTGAAACGGTCGACACCGTGCGGAGCGTTCTCGGCATCTTGGAGCAAGAGCTCGTCGTCGTGTCGCTCCTGCGCGACATCATCGACAGCGGACTCTCGGTATCCATCGGGTCCGAGCACGGTATTGAGCCCTTGTCGGCTTGTGCGGTCGTCGTGGCGCCGGTCTCTATCGATGGCGTACCCGCGGGAGCCGTCGGTCTCCTGGGTCCGACGCGCATGAATTACCCCGAAGCACTCCTCACGGCCCAAGCCGTGTCCGAGCAGCTGGCCCAACGATTCGGAGGCGAGGACTCTCGACGTGCCTAGTACTGACCTGTACGAATTGCTCGGGGTGGACCGTTCGGCGTCGACCGACGAGCTGAAGCGCGCGTATCGCAAACTCGCGCGCGAACTCCACCCCGACGCCAACCCCGACGACCCGGCGGCCGAGGCTCGATTTAAGGAAGTCTCGCAGGCCTACGAAATTCTCTCCGACCCGGATCGTCGGGCGCACTACGACCAGTTCGGGACCCAGGATGCGTTCTCGGGAGGATTCCAACCGGGCTCCGTCCAGGACATCTTCGACCTCTTTTTCGGCGGCATGGGGGCGCAGGGTCCGTCTCGTCGGGGCGGGCCGCAACCCGGCCCGGACGCCGAAGTGGTCGTCGAGGTCACCCTCGATGACGCGGCATTCGGCGTCACCAAGGACATCACCGTTCGCCTGCTCGTGCACTGCGACGAGTGCCACGGGAGCGGGGCGGCGCCCGGAACGTCCGCCACCCGGTGTACGGAGTGTTCGGGGTCCGGTCAAGTTCGTCGCGTACGAAATTCCATCCTCGGACAGATGGTGACCGCCACCCCGTGTCCGACGTGCCGGGGAATGGGGGAGACGATCGCGTCGCCCTGCTCTTCGTGTCGTGGCGACGGCCGTCAAGAAGAACAGCGCACGCTGAGCGTGGAGATTCCCGCGGGCATCGAAAACGGCTCCACCATGCGACTGATGGATCGAGGTCCCGCGGGTCCCCGTGGG
Organism: uncultured Actinomycetes bacterium; assembly: GCA_903873775.1. GTDB lineage: Bacteria > Actinomycetota > Acidimicrobiia > Acidimicrobiales > RAAP-2 > RAAP-2. The sequence continues at coordinate 21,299 of CAIQPR010000008.1, read as the reverse complement.
GGCCCGAACGGCACGCTCTACGTCCACGTACGAGTCGCGGAAGATTCTCGTTTTGAACGACACGGTGACGATCTCCACCACGAGGCGCTGCTGTCCTTCACGCAGGCGGCCCTCGGGGCAACGATCACCGTGCCGACGTTGCGCGAAACGTGTGATCTGGAGGTCGAGCCGGGGAGCCAAACCGGCACGGTGCTCGTGGTGCGCCACGAAGGTGTGCACCACCTTCGCGGACGCGGACGTGGCGACCTATACGTGCACTTGCGCGTAGAAGTTCCCACCGAGCTCGATGAGGAGTCGGAGCGACTGCTGCGTGAACTCGCGGCCCACCGCGGTGAGACTGTCAAGGAGCAGCCCCACGGACTGCTCTCGAGGTTGCGGTCGAAGCGGTGAGCCGGGCGGACCTCCCGCGTCGCGTGCGGGCGTTGAGCCAATTCCGTGTCGACGACCTTGCGTCGTTGACCTTGACACCCGATGACGAGCACCACCTGCGCCGGGTCTTGCGGGCCCGCGAGGGAGAAGAAATCGTCCTCACGGATGGACGTGGCGGCTACCGCTTCGCCACCGTCACGAGTTCCTCGTACGAACCCGCGAGCGAGATCGGACAGGACGACCCGCTGCTCGACACCACGCTCTACATCGCGCCACTCAAGGGTGACCGGAGTGAGAACGTCGTGGTCAAGGCCACGGAATTGGGTGTCACGCGCGTCGTGCCGTTGACGTCGCGTTTTGTCGCCGTGAAGTTCCGGGGCGAGGCTCGCGACAAGGCTCTCGCGCGATGGCGTCGCGTGGCGCGCGAGGCGATGGGCCAGTGCCGCCGCACGTGGGACCTCGTCATCGAGGACCCGGTGGAGGTGAGTGGCGTTCCGCGTGACGTCGCCGTGGCGGATTTCGGCGGAACGGCCACCCTCGAGGGTGTGCGGGCCATTGCGATAGGACCAGAGGGCGGGTGGGAGCACGACGAGTGGCCGTCCGAGCAACCCCGCGTGTCACTCGGAGATCACGTACTGAGGGGCGATACCGCCGCCATTGCCGCCACCACCTTGCTGGTGTCGCGGGGTGCGGGGTGGAGTCGTCACGCTCGTGACACCTAAGTTCGGTAATGATGAGGACGTCATGACTGAATGCCTCTTTTGCAAAATCGTCGCCGGGGAACTCCCGTCCGAGCGCGTGGCGGAGAATGACGCCGCCTACGCCTTTAAGGACATCAATCCCCACGCTCCCGTCCACGTGCTCGTAGTGCCCAAGGTGCACATCGCAACCGCCGCTCACGTCGCGCCCGAGCAGGCGGACATCGTGGGTCAGATGATCCTGCTGGCCCAGGAAGTCGCCGACGTCACGGGCGTCGCCGACAGTGGGTACCGTCTCATCATGAACGTCGGCGAGGATGCGTGGATGTCCGTTCCGCACTTGCACCTTCACGTGCTCGGGGGTCAGCGGTTGGCGGGCCACCTCGGATGACCATCGATTCCGCTTCGGACGACCTGCAGGTCACGACGTACGTTCCCAACACTCATCTGATGGCCGGTCTGCTCGGACATCGTGACGAACACTTGCGCGAGATCGAAAAGGCATTCCCGTCGACCAAGATTCGCGTGCAAGGAAATCAAATCGCGGTCACCGGGCCCGACGCCACCATGGTGTTGCGCCTGTTTGACGAACTCGTGCTCGTGCTCGAGGGTGGTCAGGTCCTTGACGCCACCAAGATGCAGCGCACCATCGACATGGTGCGAGACGACTTGCGCCCGAGTGAGGTGCTGCGTCACGAAGTAGTGCGCGGCGCCAAGGGGAAGTCCGTGCGACCGTCTACGGCGGGACAGAAGCGCTACACCGACGCTATCGAGAGCAACATCATCACCTTCGGCATTGGTCCGGCGGGAACCGGTAAGAGTTATCTTGCGGTCGCGGCGGCAGTGCAGGCGTTGCAACGACGACAGATCAATCGCATCGTGTTGACCCGACCCGCGGTCGAGGCGGGCGAGCGCCTCGGATTTCTTCCCGGTGACCTCATGGCCAAAGTCGACCCGTACCTGCGCCCTCTCTACGACGCGCTGTTCGACATGGTCGGCGCCGACGGCGCGCAGCGCCTCATCGAAAAGGGCACCATCGAAGTCGCCCCCTTGGCGTTCATGCGCGGGCGCACCTTGAACGACTCCTTCATCATTCTGGACGAAGCCCAGAACACCACTCCCGAACAGATGAAGATGTTCTTGACCCGCATCGGATTTGGATCAAAGTGCGTCGTGACCGGTGACGTCACTCAGGTGGACCTCGGCGGCGGACGGAGTGGTCTCGCGAACATCGAGAAGATCCTCACAGGCATCGAGGGCATTGCCTTTGTGCACATGTCTTCCCGCGACGTGGTGCGTCACCGCATCGTCGCGGACATCGTGTCCGCCTACGATCAGCAGGGCCTGTGAGTATCGATATTTACGCCGCCGACGAACAGTCCGCGGTCTCCATTGACTTGGCGCGTTGGGTGGATCTCGCGCGCGGCGCGCTCGTGGACGAAGGTGTGCGCGCGCTGGCCGAAGTGTCACTCCTGTTCGTCGACGAAGACACCATGAGCGAACTCAACGGCCAATTCATGGGCAAGGTCGGACCGACCGACGTCCTTAGTTTTCCGATCGATGACGACCCGATGCCCACGGGGCGCGTCCCCGACGCGGGTTCCTCGGGACCGGGGGATCCCCCCGAGCCCGAGATCCCACAATTAGTCGGTGACATCGTGATCTGCCCGACAGTGGCCGCACGTAACGCGGTGGACCACGAGTGTTCGCTCGATGACGAACTCGCGCTGCTCGTGGTGCACGGGGTGCTCCATCTCCTCGGGTGGGACCACATGGTGGACGCCGAGGCCGAGCGGATGGAAGCGAGAGAACGAGAGCTGTTGGCTCGTCACTACCAGGCGAGTGGGGCGTGATCGCGCTGACCTGGCAGACCAGTGACTCGTGGCTGCTCGCCACGGTGGTGGTGTTGCTCATGATGTCGGGATTTCTCGCGATGGCCGAGACGTCGCTCGTGCGCATGTCGCGCACGCGAGCGCAGTCCTTGCGTGAGGAGGGTCATCGTGGTTCGGCCTCCCTGGTCCGGCTCGTCGAGCACCCGGAGAAGTTTCTCAACCCTCTGCTGCTCTTGGTGCTGATCTGTCAGCTGGTCTCGGCCACTCTGGTCGGCGTTCTCGCGGGTCGCCTCTTCGGTGCGTGGGGACTCGCACTCGCCACCGTGTTCGAAGTGGTCGTCATCTTCGTCGTCTTCGAAGCCATCCCCAAGAACTACGCCGTCGCCTACGCCGATCGCTCCGCGATGGTGACCGCGCCGGTCGTGGAGACGCTGCTCAAGTTCTGGCCCATCAAGTGGGTATCCGGCATCCTCCTTGCCGTCGCGCGCGCGGTGCTGCGACCCTTGGGCGTTTCGGACAGTTCCCAGAAAGTCACGGAGTCGGAAATCCTGGCCATGGCGGACGTCGCCGTGGGAGACCAGGCGATCGAGGTGGAAGAACGCAATTTCATTCACTCGGTGATCGAATTCGGTGACACCATCGTTCGCGAAATCATGGTGCCGCGCACCGACATGGTGGACGTAGAAAGTGACGAGACCGTGCACGTGGCGTTCGAGCGCGCGGTGGAATCGGGACGATCACGCCTTCCGGTTCTGGGCGAGTCCGTGGATGATGTGTTGGGTATCGTCAATCTTCGCTATCTCGCCACGCTGGTGCGCGACGGCCGCGGGGACGAGCCCGTCGGTGCGCACGTGCTCGCCGCCCACTTTGTGCCCGAAACAAAAAAGGTCGCCACGCTGATTGGCGAGTTCAAGCGCCGCAAGAGTCACCTCTTCATCGTCGTGGACGAATACGGCGGCACCGCGGGTCTTATTTCTCTCGAGGACGTCCTCGAGGAATTGGTGGGCGAGATTGCCGACGAATCGGATCCCGAGGAAGTTGAAGGGGTCACCGTGGACCTCACGCAGGAGGGGCCGCTCGTTCTGAGCGGGCGTCTCAACATCGACGACGCCGACGAGGAGTTTGGCCTCGATCTCCCGAAGGGTGGTTGGGACACTGTGGGTGGTCTCATCATGGACCTCGCCGGTGGTGTGCCCAGCGCCGGGCAAGCATTTGATACCGAGCACTATCGATTGACGGTGCGACGCGTGGACGGACGACGAGTGGAAGAAGTTGAAGTGGAACATCTGCGAGACGACGCGTGACCCGGGCCGGATTGTGCGCGATCATCGGACGCCCGAACGTCGGAAAGTCAACGTTGATCAACGCCGTGGTGGGCGAAAAGGTCACGATCACGTCGTCAACGCCCAACACGACGCGACAACTCATTCGGGGCATTCTCACCGAAGACGACGTCCAAGTGGTTTTTGTCGACACCCCGGGACTCCACCGCCCCAAGACCTCTCTCGGGAGTCGACTGAACGACAACGCGCGCGCCGCGACCGATGGCGTGGACGTGATCGTTGCGATGATCGATGCCGGGGCCGCGATTGGGCCGGGCGACAAAATGGTGCTGACAACCATGCTCCAGGGATGCCGTCGCGCGGACGGTCCCCTGCCGATTGTCGCCGTCAACAAAATGGATCGCACCTCGCGTGCCGCAGTCGCGGCCCAACTCCTCGCCGTAGTGACGGAGACCGAGGCTCTGGCCGAGGAGATTTCGTTGACCGACGTCGCCCGCCGCATTGAATATTTTCCGCTATCGGCGCGCACGGGTGACGGGGTCGAAGATCTCGTGGCGGCGGTGAAGGCGGCAATGCCGGAAGGTCACTATCTCTTCGATGAAGACGAAGTCTCCGACGTCCCGGAGAATCTCTTCATCGCCGAGCTGGTGCGTGAACAGCTCGTGCGCAAGACGCGCGAAGAGTTGCCGCACAGCATTCATTGTCGTGTCGCGGAGTACGAGTGGCCTCACATCACCGTGGAGATTCTCGTGGAGCGTGAATCGCAAAAGGGCATGGTGATTGGTAAGGGTGGGGCATTGTTGAAAGAAGTCGGTATCGCTGCTCGCCGCCAATTGCCCGAAGGTGTTTTTCTCGAACTTCGCGTGCGAGTCGAGCCCGGTTGGCAGAAGCGCGAGGACATTCTCGACCGCCTGGGGTACTAATGTCCTACGAACTTCGCGCCATTGCCACTGTGCGGTGCGAACGTACGGAACTCATTGACGACGGATGGGACGCGTTCGAGTCACGTCTCGAACTCGCTGCCGATATCCCGTCCGAGGCGCTGGCGGGACTCGAGAGTTTCTCCCACGTCGACGTGATTTGCGTGGCCGATCGCGCACGAGATGTACCACCGGACCCCTGGGCCCGACATCCTCGCGGCAACACCGAGTGGCCCCTCGTCGGCATTTTCGCGCAACGTAACAAGGACCGTCCGAACCGACTTCTTCTGTCGACAACGGAGATCGTGCGGGTCGAGGAGCGCCGCGTCATCGTGCGGGGCCTCGACGCCGTCGACGGCACGCCCGTGCTGGATATCAAGCCCGTGTTCCACTGGAGCGGACCTCGCACCGCGGTTCGTGCACCCTCGTGGAGCGACGAACTCGGCGACACGTACTTTTAACCCAGCGCCGTACTCTCGCCGGAAAGTTCACCCTACGATATCCACATGTTGTCGAGTGTTCCCTTCATCGCCTTCGTCCCGGTGACCGACTTGTCCGTCGCGACGTCGTTTTACGGTGACACCCTGGGTCTCGCCACGACGTCGCACGGACCGTTCGCTCTGTCCGTGGATCTCGGCGGCACGATGCTCCGACTCACGGCGGTCGAGCGTCTCACCCCTCAGCCCTTCACCATCGCGGGGTGGAGCGTGGAGAATCTTGACGCCGCCGTGCGACAACTCACGGAGCGCGGTGTGGCCTTCGCGTCCTTTGACGGGGTGGATCAGGACGAGCTCGGGATCTGGACGGCGCCGAATGGAGATCGTGTGGCCTGGTTCTTTGACCCCGACGGCAACGTCCTCTCGCTCACGGCGTTCGCGACAGAGACTCGTGATTGAGACGTCGTAGGAACTCAAGAACTTCGGCTTTGGTACGGGTGCGCTTCATGGGCGGCAAGCGCTTCAGCATCATCGAGCGGTAGCTGGCCGTCGCGAGACGGGTGTCGAGAACCGCCACGACGCCCTCATCACTCGAGGAGCGGATCAGGCGACCAACTCCTTGGGCGAGCAACATCGACGCGCGCGGCACATCGACGTCGTAGAAGGCACGGTCGCCGGCTCGATCTCGGCGCGCTTGGCTGAGGGGGTCGTCGGGTCGCGCGAACGGCAGTCGGTCAATGGTCACCAGAGCCAGCGACGTGCCGGGGACGTCGACTCCCTGCCAGTACGAGGTCACGGCAAACAGGCTCGCCGCGTCTTCTTCGCGGAACAGAGTGATGAGTCGTTGGCGCGACAGGGTGTCCTGGACGAGCACGGGCGTGCTGATGCGGGATTCGACCTTTTCCGCGACGCGCCGCATCACGGTGCGATTCGTAAATAGCGCCAACGTGCGTCCGCCCGCGGCGGTAATGAGGTCCACCAATTCGTCGGCGATCGCGTCTTCGGCGTCGTCGCTCTTGCGATCGGGCAAATGATCGGGCACGTAGAGCAATGAATGCGTCGCGTAATCGAAGGGACTCGGCACGCGCACGTCATCGGCCAGACCGTCGAGCCCGAGGTCTCGAATCAAGGTGTCGGGAATAGTCGCGCTCGTGAGCACGGCCGTCACCGCCGGCCAGAGTTCTTGGCGCAATTTGGGTCCGACGTCGACGAGAGAGAGTTCGAGGTCAACTTCCCGATCACGGCGGGTGAGCCAGAGGAGCTCGTCAGACGACACGTCGGCCAGTCGTGTGAGGTCATTGGCCAAATGGACCGCGGGACCGAGCGCCCGCAAACGGCGATGTTCGTCATCTCCCTCGCCGTCGCTCTTCACGCGGAGAAGATCGGTGATCGTGGTCATGAGACGCGAACCCTCATCGCGCAAGGCGGCGGCCTCTTCGCCGAGGCCGGTCGTCTCTCCACGGTCGACCTGCCGATCGAGAGCCGCTTCGAAACGGTCGGCGAAATCGCTGAGTTCGTTCGTGACGTCCGCGTGCGCCGCGCCGAGGACGCCGCGCGCCAGAGTGGCGACCGCGCGGAATCGTGAGGCGTTGAGTGAGGTGCCGAGAAGCGAGGCAAAGATGTCGAGGACTTCGTGGGCTTCGTCAAACACCACCACGTCGTGGTCCGGCAGGATGGTCATACCGGCGGCGAGGTGCGACGCGTAGAGGTGGGTATTCACAATCACGATGTCGCTCGCGGCGGCGGTGTCTTTTGCTGCCTCCACGAAGCAGGTTGAACCAAGGGGGCACTGAATGCGGCCGAGGCACTCCTGGGGAGTCACCGACAATTGCCGCCAAGCGCGCGCGTCAACTTCGAAACTAAGTTCGTCGCGCTCGCCCGTCTTTGTCTCCTTGGCCCACTCCAGCACGCGCCGCATCTGGCTCGCCACACCCTTCGGGACCTCTTCGCCGTCATCGAAACTGAGCTGTCCGTCGCCGCCGACTTCACGTACGCGGAGACGGCAGAGATAGTTCGATCGACCTTTGAGGACCGCCACGCGTAGTCCGGCGGCTGCGGCCGCCACGAGGGGAGCATCCTTGGTGGCGAGCTGGTCCTGGAGATTCTTGGTCGCGGTAGCGACAATGACGCGACGCTTCAGTTGGGCCAAGGGAATCAAGTAGCCGAGAGACTTGCCGACGCCCGTCCCGGCTTCGATGACAACGTGTCGCCGACGCGACAAGCCGGCCGCGATCGCGCGCACCATCATCTGTTGACCCTCGCGGACCTCGCCCCCGTCCGGAAGTCGGGCAGTCACTCGATCGAGCAGTTCGAGGGCGGCGTTTTCGTCAATTTCGATGAGGTCGTCGTCTACGTGAATCACCGCATCTTCGGTGGGTTCGACGTACGGATCATCCTCATCGGGGTCAAAGGATCGCACCTCGTGAGGTTAGATGTCGACGGGCGTGAGGTGGACCCTTCTGACCAGTAGTTTTGATACGTGCCAGATCCTCGGCCCACGCCCATTCCCACGACGATTGACCCGAAGAAGATTCCGCGTCACGTGGCCCTCGTCATGGACGGCAACGGGCGGTGGGCGCAACGCCGAGGACTGAAGCGCACCGAGGGACACGCCGCCGGCGAGGAAGCTCTTGTCGACACCGCCTACGGCGCGCTCGCGCTCGGCGTGGAGGTCCTGACCTGCTACGCGTTTTCGACAGAAAACTGGGTGCGACCCGTCGACGAAGTGCGGTTCTTGATGAACTTCAACGAATCATTGCTGAAGCGACGCATGCACGAGATGAACGACGACGGCATCCGGATCGTTTTTTCGGGCCGCCGCGACTGGCGGGTGCCGAAGAGAGTGCTCGCCAACATGCGCGAGGCCGAGGAGCTCACGCGCAAGAACAAGAAGATGGTCTTCAATATGGCCTTCAACTACGGCGGTCGCGCGGAGATTGTCGACGCCGTTAAGCGCCTGATCGAAGACGGCGTGAGCGCCGACAAGGTCACCGAGAAGGCGATTGCCCAGCGCCTGTATCACCCCGAGATTCCCGACCCCGATCTGGTTCTGCGTCCGTCCGGCGAGCACCGGATCTCTAACTACCTCCTCTGGGAAATCGCGTATTCCGAGCTGGTCTTTGATGACGTGCTCTGGCCCGACTTCCGACGGGAACATCTCTACGCGGCGATCGAGGAGTATCAGCGACGCGAACGCCGTTTCGGAGGGCTCGAATCATGATCGTCACCCGCACGGCCATTGTGCTGGGCATGATTGCCTACGCCGCGCTCTGGATGATCGTGATCGCGGGCGCCACCGCGTTCTTGCCCTTGGTCGTGGTCATCACGGTTCTCGTGCTCCTCGTCGCCGGCGGCAATCTCTTGCAGTCGTTCATGGGCATTCCGGGGCGACCCCAGAAATTCAAGACACCGGACGACGAGGACGACACCACCGAGTGAACGAGATTCGTGACGAGGCGGTCGTCCTGCGCAGCTACCGCTCTGGTGAGGCCGATCGAGTGGTGGTGTTCTGGTCGAAGGACCACGGAAAGATTCGGGCGATTGCGAAGGGTGTGCGCAAGCCCACGTCCAAGATCGGCGGCGGCCTCACGCCGCTGGCCCACGTCGAGGTCTATCTCGTCAAGGGACGCGGCGATTTGCACATCGTGCGTCAGGCGAGCCACGTCCAAAGGCTGGAGACGCTGCACGCCGACTACGACCGCATCACCGCCGGGATGGCCATTGTGGAAGTGGTCGACGCGATTCCCCTCGACGACGTGGCCGACAGCGGCATCTTCGCGCTGCTCTCTCGTGCCTTGCACACGTTGGACACGCCGGACTTTCATCCCACCTTGGTGCCGCCCTCGTTCTTTTTCAAACTGTTGGCCTACGACGGTTCCGAACCACAAATTGACGAGTGCGTGAGTTGTGGCTCACCTGGTCCTCTGGTGTCTTTTGACGCGGAGGTGGGCGGGGCGTTGTGTCCGTCGTGCCGACGCGGCCGGTCGCTGTCGGCGGACGCGTTGCACCTGCTGCGGCGCATCCTCGGGGGTGATCTCGCGGCCGTGTTGCGTGAAGACAATCCTCCCGGTGGCACCGAGGTTGCGCTCCTGGCGAGTGAGGCGGTCGAGCGCCACCTCGGTCGTCGGCTCAAAGTTGGCCGGCCGTCTCTCAGCTAGAGCACCGGTAGGGTGCGAGCGCCCGCGAGTTCCCGCGAGAAGAGGTGAGTGGCAGTGACCCCAGTGGTGTTCTGGTTTCGGCGTGACCTGCGACTGCGTGATCACGAAGCACTGACCTACGCCACCGTTCTCGGGAACCGCGACGTCCTCGGGGTGTTTGTGGTGGATCCTCGCCTCACCGCTCCGGCCGGACCGACACGGGTGGACTTCGTTCGTCGGTCGCTCGCGTCACTGTCGACATCCATGGGTGGCGCTCTCGTGGTGCGCGCGGGCGACCCCGCGGCAGAACTGCTGAAGGTGGCCCGCGAGGTTGGCGCGCACCACGTTGTCGCGACCGCTGACTTTGCGCCCTACGGCCGTGCACGGGACGAACACGTATCCGCCGCACTGTCGGCCGCGGGCATCGAGTGTCATTTCGTGGGGTCGCCGTATCTCGTGGCGCCGGGAACGGTGCGTTCCGACGCCGGGCAGGCCCTCAAAGTGTTCACCGCCTTTCGACGTCGGTGGGAACCACTCGCCGCGGAACAGGTCCCGCTCGCCGCGGTCGAGACGGAATGGCGCTCGGCCGAGAGCGTCGACCTCGAGTCCGCGTTCGCGGGTGCCTCTCGGGCTCGACCAGATTATTTTGGCGACCTCGAGACAACGGTTGCGCCGCATGGACCCCTAGCCGGTGAAGACGCGGCGAGGGAGGCTCTCGCCTTGTTTGCGCCCAAAGTGTCGCGCTACGGCGAACAACGAAACGACCCCGACGCCGACGACACCAGTCGTCTGAGTCCTTTCCTCAAAATCGGCGCGCTGCATCCGCGAACCGTGGCCGAGGCGTGTCGCGGCACGGGTTCGGGTGAGGCCACGTTCCTCGCGGAGCTCGGGTGGCGCGAGTTTTATGCGGACGTGCTCTTTCATCACCCGAACTCCGTGAGAGAAGTGCTGCAACCATCGCTCGCCACGTTGCGCTGCGACACCGACGCTTCCGCGCGCAAGAGATTTGAAACCTGGGCGCGCGGGGAGACCGGTTTCCCGTTGGTGGACGCGGGAATGAGACAACTCCGCGAAGAGGGCTGGATGCACAATCGGGTGCGTATGCTCGCCGCGTCTTTTCTTGTCAAACACCTCCATCTCGACTGGCGGTGGGGAGCGCGCTGGTTCATGTGGAACCTCGCGGACGGCGACGTCGCCTCGAATCAACACGGGTGGCAGTGGACGGCGGGCACCGGCACCGACGCGGCACCCTTCCACCGCATTTTCAATCCCACCTTGCAGGCCGAACGTTTCGACCCCGAGGGTACGTACATCCGGCGCTACGTGCCCGAACTCGCAACACTCGACGCACCCGCGTGTCGTCTACCCGGTGGTGGGAGTGGGCTCTTCGCGGCGGAGAACTACGCACCCGCGATGATTGATCTCGACGTCGAGCGCAAGGAAGCGCTCGCGCGCTTCGCCGCGGCGCGGGAGACTGTCGCGTGAGTGAGTTTGGCGTCTACGTCCACATCCCCTTCTGCGCGCACCGCTGCGACTACTGCGCCTTTGCGACCTACGCCGACCGTGACCACCTCATGAGTGACTACGCCGCGGCGGTCGTCACCGAAATCGAACGCAATGTCGCCGCCGGACAACCCCTCGCGACCAGCGTCTTCTTCGGGGGTGGCACGCCTTCTCGCCTGCCCGCTGATGACCTTCTTCGCATTCTGGATGCAATTCCCCGCACCGACGACGCCGAAGTGACCGTGGAGTGCAACCCCGAGGACGCGTCACTCGAGCGCCTCACCTACTACCGCCGGCACGGCGTGACCCGCATGAGTTTCGGTATTCAATCCACGAGACCGGCCGTCCTCGCCGACCTCGGTCGACGTCACGGCACGCTGGCCCACGAAGAGGTCGCGCGCGCGGTCACCGACGCGGGGTTCGCTACCTGGAACATGGATCTCATCGTCGGTTCGAGAGCCGAATCACTAGAGGACGTGGCGACGTCGGTGTCGGATCTCTTGGATCTACCCACACCGCCTCCGCACCTTTCGGTCTACGCACTCACCGCGGAACCGGGAACACCCTTGGGGGGCGACGCGTCGAGACATCCGGACGAGGACGCCACGGCGGACGCGTACGACCTGGTCGGCGTCTTGCTGGAGGGCGCCGGCTACGAGTGGGAGGAAATCTCTAACTGGGCTCGCCCCGGCCACGAGTGTCGCCACAATCACCTGTACTGGAATCACGGCGAGTACGCCGGTGTGGGTTCGGCCGCGCACTCGCACCGCGACGGCGTGCGGTACTGGAACGTGCGCACACCCGATCGCTACATCGCGATGATCGCCAAGGGGGAGTCCCCGCGAGGCGGTGAAGAAGTCCTCGACGAGGCCACCAAGGCATTCGAGCGTAACTCGCTCGCGTTGCGCACGCGCGTGGGTGTGCCGCTGGAGGCCTTTGACTCCTTGAGCGAGATCGCGCATCTCGTGGATGTGCGCGACGGACGCGTGACGCTGGCGGCGAATGGTCGACTGGTCGCGAATCAGGTCATCGTGCGTTTGCGCTCGGCGGGTGACGACGACACCCTCCGGTAGCCTTGGGGGATGAGCACCACCCCGGAGACCACCCTGCTGGAGAAGGTCACCTCGCTGTGCAAGCGACGTGGCTTCATATTTCCCTCGGCGGAGATCTACGGAGGATTCCGCTCCACCTACGACTACGGCCCGCTCGGCGCGCTCATGTTGCGCAACGTGAAGAACGCGTGGTGGAAGTCCATGGTGCAGATGCGCGACGACATCGTGGGCATCGACGCGGCAATCTTGTCGCCGCCGGCCATCTGGGCCGCCTCCGGCCACCTCGAGACCTTCACGGATCCTCTGGTGGACTGCAAGAACTGTCACGAGCGCTGGCGCGAGGACAAGATCGACGGCGTGTGCCCGAAGTGTGGGTCGACGGAACTCACCGAGGCGCGCGCCTTTAACCTTATGTTCAAGACCCAGGCCGGTCCCGTCGCGGACGAGGGTGCGACGGCGTATCTACGTCCCGAAACGGCCCAGGGCATGTTCACCAACTTCTCGAACGTGTTGTCCACGTCGCGCAAGAAGCCCCCGTTCGGTATCGCGCAGATTGGTAAGTCGTTCCGCAACGAGATCACGCCGGGTAACTACGTCTTCCGCACCCGGGAATTCGAACAGATGGAAATGGAATACTTCGTGCCGCCAGCCGACGCCGAGGAGTGGTACCGCTACTGGATTCAGCAGCGCTACCAGTGGTACCTCGACCTCGGTATCCCGGCCGACCAGCTCCGCCTCCTCGAGCACGACGCCGCGGACCTGTCGCACTACTCCAAGGGCACCACCGACGTGGAGTACCTCTTCCCGTGGGGATTTGACGAGTTGGAGGGCATTGCGAACCGCGGCGACTACGACCTGAGCGCCCACACCGCGGCCTCGGGCGTGAAGCTCGAATACTTCGATCAAGGCACCAACGAGCGCTACACCCCGTGGGTCATCGAACCCGCCGCCGGGGCCACACGCGCCATGATGGCGTTCTTGCTCTCTGCCTACCACGAGGACGAAGTCGAAGGGGAAGTGCGCACGGTGCTGCGCTTGAACTGGAACCTCGCGCCGTACCAGATCGCCGTGCTGCCCCTCTCCAAGAAGCCCGAGCTGGAGTCGGTCAGTCGAGAAGTTCTCGCCAAGCTGCAGCCGCACTTCATGGTGGACTACGACGTCACCCAGTCGATCGGCAAGCGCTACCGCCGTCAGGATGAGGTCGGCACGCCGCTGTGCATCACGGTGGACTTTGACTCGCTCGAGGACCGTGCGGTCACGATTCGGGATCGCGACACGACCGAACAGACGCGCATCAAGATCGACGACCTCCTGCACGAGATCTGGAACCGGACGACGCCCGCCTGACTACTCCGGCGGAATGGAGTAGGTGACCTGCGCCTTCGCCACGACGTCGCGGTGCCCCTCTGAGTACAGACGCACATCGACGACGGCAAGCCGAGATCCCAATTTGAGAAGTTCCGCCTCGGCGAGAACATCCCCAAGGGCCGGTTTGCGAAGAAAGTCAATGTGCAAGCTCGTGGTGACGGCGAGCACCACGGGACCAATGCGAGAGAGAATGGCCATCCACGCACCGGTGTCCGCGAGCGTCATCAGCGCTGGACCGGATACGGTGCCGCCGGGTCGACCGTGTCGTTCCGACGCACGCAGTCGCACCGTGACGCCCGTGTCCGTGACCTGTTCCACGACGGGAACGTCCGCGCCAGGAAATGACGCGTGCAGAATGTCCTGCAGTTCTGACGTACTCAGAACCGGAGACGTCGAACGAGCCACGACCTAGACGACGCGGCGATACGCGCGGGTCGCGAGGGGCGCCAGGATGACAAGAGCGGCGGCACTCCAGGCGAGCGAAACCCAGACGGAGTTGCCGACCGGTGTGCCACTCATGAGTCCCCGCACGGCGTCGGCCGTCTGCGTGACCGGCTGGTTCTTCGCGAAACCTTGGAGCCACCCGGGCATGAATTCCGGCGGAACGAAGACGCTCGACGCAAACGTCAACGGGAAGATCAGCGGGAAGGTCATGGCCTGGGCGGTCTCGGAATTCGGGGCCTTGAGACCTACGTAGGCGAAGCCCCAGCTGAGGCTGTAGGCGAAGAACAACATGACGAGGCTCGCCTCGACGTAGGGCACCACGCCACCGTGGGGGCGGAAGCCCACGAGAATGCCGACCACGGTGATCACAATCAGCACCATGACGTTGCGCAGCACGTCAGCCACGGTCCGGCCACCGAGAACGGCCATTCTTGACATCGGGAGTGCGCGGAAGCGTTCAATGAGTCCGCGTTGGAGGTCTTCCGCGAGACCAATCGCCGTTCCGACAGCGCCAAAGATGGTGGTCTGTACGAGGATGCCCGGGATCAGGTAATCGACGTAGCTCACGCCAGGCGGCGTTCGAATCGCGTCGCCGAAGACGTAGCGGAACAACAACACGAACATCACCGGCTGGATGATCGCGAAGACCAGCGACGTCGGAATGCGCACGATGGCGAGAATGTTGCGTCGCGCCACCGTCAGGGTGTCGCTGATGGCCCAGCGCAGTCCGCCGCCGGAGGACGCGAGTGACTCCGGCGCTGTGGCGGGAGAGGTGGTCTGGGTGCTCATGCGCGTCCCTTCTTGGTGGAGGTGGTGGGGGCGACGAGATCGCTGCCGTCGTCCGCCTTGTGACCGGTGAGAGTTAAGAACACGTCGTCAAGGCTCGGTTCGCGCAGGGCCAAACCGGCGAGCTCGATGTGCGCCGCGTCCAAACGGCGCAGGGCGTCGATAGCCGTGCTCGGGCCGCTGTTGACCGTGAGCTCGACGTTCGAGCCATCGACGATGGGCGGCACATTCGAGAGGTCGGCGACGAGGGGCACGCCCTTCGCGGCGTCGGTGGTGTTGGCAAAGGTCAACGCGAGGATGGTCGTGCCGAGTTGCGCCTTGAGCTCCGGCGGCGTTCCTTCCGCGATGACTTTTCCGTGGTCGAGGACGACGAGTTGGGACGCCAAGCGGTCGGCTTCTTCGAGGTACTGCGTGGTGAGCAGCACGGTGGTGCCACCTTCCACCAATGTCTCAATCACCGTCCAGAGGTCTTGACGACTCTGGGGGTCAAGACCGGTCGTCGGCTCGTCGAGGAAGAGAAGGGGAGGACGGGCAACCAAGGCGGCGGCCAGGTCGAGGCGGCGGCGCATACCGCCCGAATAGGTCTTCGTCGGGCGATTGGCGGCGTCTGTCAGGCCGAATTGCTCGAGCAGTTCGTTGGCGCGCCGCACGACCACGGGGTTCTCCATGTGATTGAGCTTCCCAATCATGCGAAGGTTCTCAAATCCCGTGAGGCTCTCATCCACGGTCGCGTACTGACCCGCGAGACCAATGACGCGGCGCACGCGCTCAGGGTGCTTGACCACGTCGTGGCCGAGCACCGTTGCCGTGCCGCTCTCGGGCTTCAAGATCGTCGACAAAATGCGCACAATGGTCGTCTTGCCCGACCCGTTGGGTCCTAGTAGTCCGAACACCTGGCCGGTCGGCACGCGTAGTGACACGCCGTCGAGAGCGCGTACTTGTCCTTGTCGATACGTGCGGACCAGGTTGTCGCACTCAACAGCGAATTCAGTCATGGCCTAGCATCCTAACGACCGACTTCTCCGTGTCCTTGCGGCGGCGCGGACAAGGTACCCTGCCCCCATGGCATTCGCCGACGGAGAAATTGCCCAAGTGCGGGCGGCGACCGACATTGTGGCGGTCATCTCCGAGCACGTGGCACTGAAGCGATCCGGCCGTCGGTGGACGGGCCTCTGCCCCTTTCACGGCGAAAAGACGCCATCATTCTCCGTCAACGCCGAGCAGGGTGTGTATTACTGCTTCGGGTGCCGGGCCTCGGGCGACGCGATCAAATTCGTCCGGGAGATTCAGCATGTCGATTTCCGCGATGCCATGCAATTTCTCGCGGACAAGGCCGGCATCGAACTCCACGAAGACGAATCGTCGGGGCTCAAGAACAAGGAACGCAAGGAACTCATGGAGGCGATGGCGCAGGCTGTCGAGTGGTACCACGAGCGGCTCTTGACGTCACCGGACGCCGGGCGCGCTCGCCAGTATCTTCGCGCGCGCGGCATCGATGGCGAGACAGTGCGGAAATTCAAGCTGGGGTGGGCTCCCGACGCTTGGGACGCGCTCGCCACCTCGCTCAAATTGCCGGTCAAGGTGTTGACCGGCACGGGTCTCGGCTTTGAGAACTCCCGTGGTCGCCGTCAAGACGCGCTGCGCGCTCGCGTGGTGTTTCCCATTTTTGACACGGCGGGCAAGCCCATCGCCTTGGGCGGTCGTATCTTGCCGCCCCACCCCGACGATCCTCCCCGCACCGACGGGCGCGTGGAGCCGAAGTACAAGAATTCCCCCGAGACCGCCATCTACTCCAAGCGCCGCACGCTCTACGCGCTCAATGTGGCGAAAGACGACATCATCAAGAGCGGTGAGATCCTCGTATGCGAGGGATACACCGACGTCATTGGATTCTTTCAAGCCGGCGTGCCGCGTGCTGTGGCGACCTGCGGCACCGCGCTGTCCGAAGAACACTTCAAGACCATGCGGAATTTTGCGCGGCGCATTGTTCTCGCCTACGACGCCGACGCCGCCGGTCAAAGTGCGGCGGCGTCGGTCTACCAATGGGAACGCAAGCACGAGGTCGACGTCGCCGTGGTGCGTCTGCCGAGCGGGATGGACCCCGGGGAGCTCGCCCAAAAGGACCCGCAGGCTCTGCGGGACGCCGTGGCCGCAGCTATTCCCTTCCTGCAATTTCGCCTGGACCGCGTTCTCGCGGGGGCCAACCTGACGTCGGCCGAGGGTCGCGCTCGCGCCGCCGAGGCTGCGGTCGAGGTCGTTGCGGAACACCCCACCGAGTTGGTGCGCGATCAATACCTGCAGCAAATCGCCGACCGCTGCCGTGTGGACGTCGAACGTCTCCGCCCCATGGTGGACGCCGCCATCCGACGAGGACCTCGACCGGATGGCCCACCGGCACGCGTCGTGGAAACTGACGTGCCTCACGAGCCCACCTTTGATCTGCGCAACTCGCCGAGACCCGGGTTGGCGGCACTGTCGGTTCTTATTCATCAACCCGACAGTGCCGAGGGGAGATTCGAAGCGGCCTATTTTCTCGATGAGACCCAGCGACGCGCCTTCGAAGCGCTCACTGGAGGTCAACTCGTCGCCGACGCGGTGGACGCGCTAGAGCGTCAAGATGACGGGGCGGCCGCCCAACTGATACGGATGGTGTCGGTGGAGGATTTCGGTGATGGTCCTCTCGGCGACAAGGAGATCAACGACATCGTGGCGCAATTGCTGCGGGCATCGGCGACCGACGCCTTGAAGGAGATCGATCGGGACCTGCGCGCCGGCGCCGTCACGCCCGCGTCGGCGATGGCGGTCATCCGCGACGTGAAGTTGCGTCTCGCCGAATTGGGGGGACCTGACACGCTGGCGGCGGAAGCGGAACTGCGCGCGTGGCTCGTGAGTCGAGAGGACGTTCATGTCGACTAGGCGGGGGAGTGCGCGGCACGGTGCCGTCGGCATGATCACGATCCGCACGCCGCTCGACAAGGACGAAGAAGACATTGTTCACGCGCGCATGGCGCGAGGTCGTGACGCCGCGGCGACGCTCAGTGCCGGAGTGGACATACCCGCCGCCGAGCGCACACGCCTTCGTCGGGAAGTGAACGACGGGCGCGCGGCCGAAGAGGAGCTTCTCGCCGGCACGTGCGCCTTGGTGAAGAAACGGGTGAACGACCTGGGCTTCCCCTTTGATCAAGACGAACTTGAATCGGCCGGACTCGAGGGACTGGTCACAGCTCTGCGACGATTTGATCCCCATCAGGGCACGAGATTCGCCACGTACGCGAACTACTGGATCTCCAAAATGGTCTTCACGGCTATTTCGCACCGGGTGACCTATCCCGAAGCTGACATTCGACTGGTCATCAAATTGCGACGACACGAGCATCAGCATCCCCAGCGATCTCTCAGTCCGACCGAGGCGGCCAAGGTGCTCGGTGTGTCGCGCACGGAGGCGGCGAGAATCATGCGCCTCTCGTCCGACATCGCAGCGGGCCTCGGCACTCTTGATCACGACTCCGACATGGCGCGCGTGCCGGACGACACGCAACCGTGGCCCGAAGCGGAGTGGGTGATCGACGGCCTCAAGGACATCCTCGGGAAGGACTTCACCGATTTTTGGATGTGGACGGGTCGCGTGATGTCTCTGGAGGAGCTGGGGCGTCGCCACGGTATTTCCAAACAAGCCATGGCCAAGCGCGTGGCGAAGTGGCGGCGGGCGGTCGAAACGAGCGAGCACGCCGACCAGATGCTGGCGTGGCTCCGCGCGCAGTAGGGGTGGCGGGTGCTGCTAGATTCGAGGAGCCCTCGGGACCATTCCCAGATAGCTCAATTGGCAGAGCAAGCGGCTGTTAACCGCTAGGTTGCAGGTTCGAGTCCTGCTCTGGGAGCTTTCTTGATGTCTCAGATTTTCTGGGACACGCGGACAATCAAGTCACGACTCAAATTGTTCGGTCGCCGTCACCGAGTATTCCCCTCGTCCTCTCGTGCGAGGAGTACCGTGCCCACGTGCTTCACTCGTCGTCCAGTAGTCCTTCGACGCCCGCTCCGTCGTCGACGCATTCCCGTCATTCCTCTTCATTTCGTCCCGACGTACAGGGACTCCGTGCGATAGCGGTCGCCCTCGTGATCCTGTATCACGCGCGGTTCTGGCTTTTTGGCGGTGGATTTGTTGGCGTCGACGCCTTCTTTGTCATTAGTGGCTTCGTGATCACCGGGCATCTCGTGCGTCACGACACCGGGTCGCTCGGGGGAGATCTCCGCGACTTCTACACGCGGCGCATTCGGCGCATCGTGCCGGCCGCCAGCGTCGTCCTCGTCTTGACGGTTCTCCTGGGATACGAATGTCTCGGGAGTAATTTCGATCCGTCACTGCTCGGCGACGCCCGGTGGGCATCGTTGTTCTCCGCGAACTTTCGCTTCATCAGCACGAGTTCGTCCTATTTCATCTCGGGCGTCCCGCCGTCACTCATTCAACATTTCTGGTCTCTGGCGGTCGAGGAGCAGTTTTACTTCGTCTGGCCGATCATTCTCTTGAGCGTGAATCGCTGGACGCCCGTCGCGGTTCGTCGTCAGGCGGTGATCGGCGTGCTCGCCGTCCTCGTCGCCACGTCGGCGTGGTGGTCGTGGCACGACACCGTGTTGCATTCGACGACCGCCTACTACTCGCCCTTCACGCGCGGATGGGAGTTAGGTCTTGGTGCGCTCGTCGCCCTCGTTCCTTCGTGGCCCCGCGACTGGTCACGTCTCGCCGCGACGCGCACCGCCGCGGTCGCGCTCGGGGCCCTTTTCGCCGCAGCCGTTCTGCAGCGATCGACGCTGAGCTTCCCGGGTATTGCCGCCTGGTGGCCGTGTGCGGCGACCGCGGCTGTGCTCTGGGTCGGCACGGCGCCGACACCGACGCCGGTGTCAACGTTCTTGTCGCATCCGATCATGACCCGTATCGGCGACCGGTCGTATTCGCTCTATCTCTACCATTTCGCCTGGCTGGAAATCCCGCTGCAGCTGGTGCATCCAGTGTCCGGTTTCATCCCGACCGTCTTCGAGATCGCCGCGACCGCGGTGTGCGCGGAGATCTCGTATCGCGTCATCGAGAATCCCATTCGACACTCACGTCGTCTCGGGCGCGACCCGATCGCGGTGGTGCTGATCCTGCTCGTGAGCATTGCGGCCGTCTGGGACGCCACCTGGTGGGTGGGCCGGCTAGGTCACTTCTAGCTATCCCGTGATCACCATGGGGTGAGCTGGCGCGAGGCGCACGTGATAGATGTCGGCCACCTTGGTCGTGACAAAAGTGGCGAGGACGCCGGCTCCGACATTGTTCACGTGGATGCCATCGGCCCCTCGTAGACCTGCCGACACGCGATTGACGTACGCCCCGGCCCGGTACTTTCCTTGCGGCGACGCCAAGACCGACCACACCGAGACGTACGCGGCACCCCGCGTTTGTCCCGCGACGGTGCGGGCGAGCGAATTGATGATCTGCACGTCGTGACTGAAGATGGGGTTTTGCATGATGGGCATACCCACCCAGAGCACGTAGGCCCCCGAGGCGGTGGCTTCGGTCATGATTTGGTGGAGACGCTGGGAGTAGGCAATGCGCCATTCGCGGGTGCCGAAGAGTTGCGACTCGCCATGTACTGCGAGTGAGTGGTTGTCGTTCGCGCCGAGCGAAATGATGACGAGGTGCGGTCGATACAACGCGAGGTCCTGCCGCAAGTGGAGCGGCCAGTTGTAGAAGTTGGTGTTGACCAGTCCCGTTGATTCCTTCGCGGTAGACACAAAGGACACGCCCGCGGGCGGTGTCATCTGGTGGTAGAGCCCGTACCCGAGGTCCACGCCGAGCGAGTCGCCGATTTCGAGAATCTCGCAGCGACCGGGACGGGGCGGTGCTGCTTTAGTGGCGGGCGTCCGAGCGTCGAAAGTGCATCCGCGACGTGGAGGAGTGAATGCCGCGGTGTTCACCACGACGTCGGAGGGAGGAACGGTGGTCGTCGTGGTCGTGCCGTGTTGCTTCGAACCGTTCGGGACGTTGGTCGCGCCTCCCGCAAAGGTACGCAGCCCGACCCCGGTCATCAGCAACGCTACGAGTGTCATCGCGAGAAGGGGCCGAGGGCGGAAGCGGATTCGTTGAGTCGGCGACATTGCAGACGTCCTTTCGATACGTCTCGATGGTACGTCCGACGACCGGCGTTGAGAGGAACGCCCCTTCATCAGTGGATTGTGAAGACGGATCACTATGATGCGGACGCCGCACGGGAGGGTGCGCACGGGGCCGTAGCTCAGTGGTTAGAGCAGGGGACTCATAATCCCTCGGTCGTGGGTTCGATCCCCACCGGCCCTACGAGTGCGAAGTGTGATCACACCTGATGCTGGACACTTCCGCATCAGGTGATGATTGACAGAACAACACCTGATCTTTCACAGCGCATCAGCTGATCCTTGGCACTTTCCGTGCCACGTCGTCGACTTGTCGTCGAGGAG
>CAIQPR010000007.1 GCA_903873775.1 uncultured Actinomycetes bacterium | reverse complement strand
GTCGAGCGGAGCAGGACGTTCAAGACGACGGGCGAGTCCGTTATCAAAGAGCCGAAGTCCGCTGCCGGTCGTCGCGTCGTTGTTATCCCGACGACGGCAATTGAAGCGATTGGGACACACTTGGATCGATTTGTCGGTGAGTTGGATGACTCGCTCCTGATACTTGGTCGCGACGGCGAGCCTGCTTCGTCAATGGTCATCCAACGCGCTTGGTCGAAGGCTCGAGCAGTGGTTGGCAGACCAGATCTACATTTTCATGACCTCCGGCATACTGGACTTACATTGGCTGCCGCCACAGGTGCAACGACTGCGGAGCTCATGCGGCGGGCTGGCCATGCGTCACCAGCTGCAGCACTGCGATATCAGCATTCCTCTCTTGAAAGAGACCGCGTCTTAGCTGAGCGCTTGAGTGGCCTTCAGGAACTCGAACAGCGGTCTTGAGGTCGATCAACTCACGATTTTCCTCGAACAGGCCAACTCGTGAGAGTGTGAAGCTACGTTCTGGAATTGACTCAACAACGAGAATGATTTTTCAAAAGAGAGCAGAGGTGAAATCAATGCTTGGTGCTTTAAAGGCGATGTCGGACTCTGAGACTGCAATCTGGCCAGCGGTAGTTGCGGCAGCAAGTGGGCTTATCGGTGCCGCAATGGGAGCGTTCGCGACCTACAAGGTCAACAACCGGACGTTGACTGCGCAATTCGCATCCGAACAGCAGCGGATCAATCAGCAGCGGATTGAAAGTGCTTATCTCACTCTTCAGATCTACATCACCAAGTGGGCAGATGTGGCTCGGTGGAAGCAGGCGAAATTTCACATGTCTGGGGAACTTGAGCCTCTGATGCCGCGTATCTCGGGTGAAGAGGAAGCGTACGCTGCGCTTTTTACCTCGGAGGCGACCGTGGAAAGCATTCGAATTTTTAATTTAAGGCGAGAAAAATTTCGAGTGGATGTCGGCACCATGGAGGACATCGAAGAACAAGTGAAGTCCGGTGGTAATTCTCCTGCCTTGCTCAACGAGCGAGTCAGGGCATATGACGAACTGAATGAGTCTGCCCAAGAATTGATTGATGCTGCAGAATCAACTCACAAGCTTCTGCGGACTGAACTCGGTGTTAAATAGCAGGAATATTCACCCCGCCGAAGTTGTAAACGAAGTTGCAATAATGGTGTTGTCAGGCCCAGGAGACAACGAACTTCCGAACAAAGCGCTCGGGCTGCAGAATCTCCTTGTGTTTTCGCAGTCCATCGTGCCCTAGGTCCGGCCCGTTGTTCAACCAAAGAACTCCGAGCGATTCGAGATGCGACATCATTTTCCAGTGAAGATAAGTTGAACCATTGGGAACACTTCGGCTTGCGTGCCCAAAGTGTCCCACCGCTAGGACCTCACTAATAATCTCATCTATTGAGAATGCCACGAGTTCCGAATCGCAGAGGAGTCCAGTAGACACAAGACCTTGGGGCTCTCCGGACACTTCGAGGATGTCGAAAAATCTTGAGATCGCTGTGTATTCATCAAGGGCAATCGGATCATGACCACGTGCCGAAACCCAATCAGCGGTGATCGCCAAGACTTGAGTCCTGAACTCCAAGACGGGGGACAGCTGCGCGAATTGCAGTCTTCCTTCAAAGTCTCGTTCGATTTTCCGAGCCGTTCGTCGGAACCGTCGATATGCGGGGCGATCAGCAGATGCAGTCAGGCTCGTTGAATACACGTAGTCACGGTTATTGGGATCTTCTTGAACCGCGAACTGCGTAGGCGAGAGTTTTGATGCCACCGACTCCGGAATCAGCCTCAAAAATGGCTCGACTCCCAGCTCGCTACTTGCGGTCAGCAGCTGAGCAGCGATGCTGTCAACATCGGATCCTCCGCAAAAGGTGAGAAACCTGTTTAGAGGGTCATGGTAATCCGCGAAATCCAAAACAAGAGCTCCGTCGGCCACGCAGAAGCGCGCAGTGGGGTCCCAAGCACAGACGTTGAACCACTGGAAATCCGACGCCTCCTGATCTGTAGGGATAATGCTTCGGTATTCGAGAGAGCTGGCTGGAGTGACGGGCTCCATTGAAGGCAATCCTGACCACTTCTGTTGCTCTCTAATGTCGTTCGACATAGTCGAATCATCACTGGATGTCATAAGGCAAACTCTGCGAGCGGAATGGAGATGGTCGAGAAGAGATCGTCGGCATACTGGTCGTAGGTCATCACAATGGGAATAAACGTCTTACCCAACTCCTCTTCCGGTGTCACGAGATCTGTGCGACCCATGAGAGGCTCAAAATGAAGTCCAAATCGACGAAATGAGTCCATTGCTGGTTCGTTGATACTCGCAAAAATCGCCGCAGTTCCAATAGCACCACCGTTGCGACGCACAGACCTGAAGAAGGCCCAATATGCCACTTCCGTCAGACTCAAGCCGTGCCACTTATCAGCCAGCTCACCAATCCGATAGGTCGATTCAACGCTGAGGCAATGCTTTGGATTCAAGCCAAGACCTGAAATATAGGAGTCAAATTCTTCAAGAGTGAAGTTCCCAATCCGAATGAGTTGGTCGATGAATATGAAACCAGATGAGTCACCATTCACTTCAGAAGGTGTTGCTAAGAGTGAGTCGCCGGGTACCCGAGCTCCACAGATTGTCGATCCAAAGGTAATTCTTGGCTTCAGGCGAAAGTCAATGAGTGCAAAAAAGATGCTGCGCTCTTCGTCTTCCATCGACACTTCCTGGGCCTCCGGAAAGAAAGTTGCTTCGATAGAACGCATCAAATTTGCATAGCGAGAAAATGGGCGAATCCATGCTGCAGCGATCTCGAGGCTAACTGCCTGATCAGCGATCGCAGTGATCAACTCGGTCTCAAAGGACTCCATCTCAGATTGATCAAGGTCATAGCGAACTTCTCGATCTTCCGTGTAGCTCATGTTTTGTTCTCACCTTCGACGTGTAGCAGCGCAATCATGCTGGAGTGCGTCTCGCAGATTGCCTTCCTCTGAAACACAGGACTACTCTCAGGTTAGTTAGCGGCGGCGGCTCGGTTGTGAAGATCGTGCCAACCAAAGAGTGGCTACCCTGGTTCGGCGAGGGACGGCAAGCAATCGCGGTGGGCGATCTTTCTAACTGGCGTAAGAGAAATTGAGTGGTCGGTGAATTTCACAGTGTGCACTCCGCTATTGAGATTGTTACCGACGAGAACAGGTCTTCGGCGTATTGGTCATAGACCATCACGATAGGAACGGACATCCTGCCCAGCTCGGCTTCAGGTGTGAAAAAATCACTTCGTCCCATGAGATATTCGAATCTCAGGCCGAACCTCTTGAAGACTGAGATAGCAGCTTCGTTTACGGTGGCAAGAACCGCGGATCGTCCGAGGGTCCCTCCGCCTCGTTGGAGCGACCGGAAAAAACAAGAGAAGGCGACGTCCGTCACGCTCAGGCCCTTCCACGGCGCCACCTTCGCGCCAATTCGGTAGATGGTTTCAACGCTCATGCTGCGATGGGGCGCGATGCCAATGCTTTCCAGGTAGCTCGTGAATCCCGACAGAGAAAAGTTGCCGAGATCGATCAGTTGGTCGATGAAAATGAATCCGGAGCTCGTAACTGTGTTCTCTTGAGGCTCGTATTGGACGCCTCCATCCGGCGGCACGGCTCCACATAAGGTCGCCCCGATCACGATGCTTGGATCTGAGCGCAAGTCAATCAGGGCGAAGAACAGGCTTCGCGACTCATCGTCTATCGAAACTTCCTTAGCCTCTGGGAAAATGGATGCCTCATGAGACCGCATCAGGTTTGCGTAACGCGAGAAGGGACGTATCCACACGGCTATTAGTTCAGCTGTCCCACCGACTTCAGCCTTGGCCCGGGCGATCAGTTCCTGTTCGAGCGATCGCATCTCCGAAAGTCCGAGGTCGTATCGGACTAAGTTCCGTTTGTCAGGGGCATGGGTCACTCGTCAGCCTCAATCACTGCGTTCGAACGCGTGCTGGTTTCCGTCGTCTCTTGTTTCGTTCGCTGGGCTGAAACGTATTTTGCAATCTGGCGAACGATGAGTAGCCCGACGTAGGTGAACGGGTTCGTTGCGATGTCTATCAATATGGTCGAACCAAGAGGAAACCCGAGAAACTTACTCGCCACAGCAGCACCCGCGATAGATGCAGCGAGAACAAAATTGAAAGAGGCAACGAATACGGAGGCCAAGAAGCCAGTCCTAATATCTTCTCGTAGTCGCCGGCTGTGAGCATGACCGTGGACTTTCAGGACGACGACTGATGGCCCCAAAGTAATGGCTAGGACTGCATTGTCCAGGGCGTCTAATGCCTTGCTCTTTAAGGTCGTCAGCTCAGTATTTCGGCTGCGGGCTTCGGGCTTCGGCTCACCGAAAAAAAGGCGTTGCCACTCCTTTGTCGCCCTCGCGAAGTATCGAAGGTTTATAGAAATACCCGCACTCATGACAGTCTCAATCGCCAACGAGGTAAATGCGACGGACAGTCCCACCCAGAGCGGACTTCCAGTCGATCGCAGGACGTCCCCTCCGATGATCCCTAGCAGTGCCTCATGAGTTGGAACGTCAATTGCGAAGATCACCACGGTTGCCCAGAACGCCAGCAGGTGTATCCAATTGGCCTCGCGGAGGTCAATGCGGGCCGCCGACCACACTGACTTGAGCTTTGTCACCCAGTTCACAGAGGTGACCTTTGATTCGTGGCATTTTTTGGAAACGAATCCGATGACGTGGCAGTCTTATTTAAGAGAAGCGCTTGATGCTTGCTGTTTGGCTGGGCAGTATTTCTCCTGCAAGCGTTCTTTGTGGTCCTGCTCAGATTCCGGTGAGATTTGCTGCGACATTCACTGTGTTCCTTCCATCGTGCTTCCCCGACATCGTCGGGGCTGAAACACGACGTGAGGTCGTGGACGAAGCCGTCATCCAGCTCGAGACCAAGCGTGATGTCGTGGACGAAGACTGGTCTTAACTCATCAAGCGCATCAGCTATGCGGCACAACGGCGCAACAATTTCGGATCTCTCGGAATCTTGCGGATTGTCGATGGTGAAGTGTCGGCAAATCCGGGAGCCAAGCATTTCACAAGCATTGCACTTGGCCCCAGCGTGTCGCGCCAAGTGGATTTCCTGAAATGCGCCGATGTGGTGTTCGGTGGTGGAGGCTTGACGAGCCCCGAACCTCTCACGGGTGACCTCTTGGCCATTCTCAGCGAGCCAGTTTTGGGCGGTCCGCGGGCGGTCCGACTTCAAGAAAAGTGCCATTTGGGCGGTTATGGGCGTTTCACGCAGGACACTTGCGGACACTTATGGACATGCCAGGAAACTTCGAAACCCTTGCAAATACTGAGGTTTTGGGACTTCTTGCTTGGAGCGGGCGACGGGAATCGAACCCGCGTTCTCAGCTTGGGAAGCTGATGTTCTGCCGCTGAACTACGCCCGCGCGCTGACCATCGTAGTGCGAGGTGAACCGGGCAACTCCTTTGAGATTCCTTTAGGAACAGTCCGCGGGCACGGGGGTTACCAACGAGTATCGTTTCTTCGTCATGGTCCTTTCCGATCGCTCCATCAAAGAGGCGCTCGACGCTGGTCGCATCATCATTGACCCCTTGGGCGATGACTGCATTCAGCCATCGTCGGTCGACCTGCACATCGACCAGTATTTTCGGGTCTTCCGCAATCACACGCAGCGCGTGATCGACGTCCGCGAGGACCAGGAGGATCTCACGGAACTCGTGGACGTGGGTCCCGAGAACCCCCTTATTCTCCACCCCGGTGAGTTCCTGCTCGGATCGACCATCGAGCGCGTCGCGTTGCCGGACGATCTGGTCGCGCGTCTCGAGGGGAAGAGCTCGCTCGGACGTCTGGGTCTGCTCATCCACTCCACGGCTGGGTTCGTGGACGCCGGATGGGATGGACACCTCACCCTCGAGCTCTCTAATGTCGCCAATTTGCCGATCACGCTCTACCCGGGTATGAAGATCGGTCAGATCAGCTTCTTCGAGATGACCACTCCCGCCGACCGCCCCTACGGCGCCGCGGGACTGGGCTCGAAGTACCGGGGCCAGCGAGGCCCCACACCCAGTCGATACGCCGAGAATTTCCGGAAGCCGACCGCGTCCTAAGGACGCAGGCGACCGTCACCATTAGGAGGACCAGTGCTGGCACGCATCATCTTGGGGTTGGGTATCACGATCGTGTGTTTCGCGATCGCGGGTCGCCGATTCTTCTGGTTATCGAAGCTCATCCGTAGCGGACAGCCGGCACCTCGTCGTTGGCAGGGTCTGCGCAAGCCGGCCGAAGCCGAACTCGTCGAAGTCGCCGGACAGCGCAAGCTGCTCCGCTGGACGGTGCCCGGAATCGCCCACTTCTTCACGATGTGGGGATTCACCGTCCTTCTTACGACGATTATCGAGGCCTACGGCGCCCTCTTCAATCGTGACTTCCACATTCCGTTGATTGGTACGGACAACTGGCTCGCGTTCGTCGAAGACTTCTTCGCCACGGCGGTTCTCGTGTCCCTCGTCGTCTTCTCCATCATTCGTCTGCGCAACGCGCCGGCGAAGAAGGAGCGCAACAGCCGCTTCTACGGAAGCCACACGGGCGCCGCGTGGCTGGTGCTCTTCATGATCTCCCTCGTGATCATCACCCTCCTCGTCTACCGCGGAGCCCAGATCAACACCGGTCATTTCCCCTTCTCGCACGGTCTCGCGAGTGACACCTCGGTCAGTTGGAATCAGCAGCACGCGTCCTCGTGGGCCTTCGCGTCGATGTTCGTCGCCAAGTTGCTGGGCGGACTCGGCGTGGGTGCGAACGCGGTGGTCGAAGCCGTGTTCCTCATTGCGAATGTTGGGGTCATCGCCGGATTCATGGTGTTCGTCTCTTACTCGAAGCACCTGCACATCTTCTTGGCCCCCATCAACGTCGGCGCCTCGCGCCGCCCCCGCGCCCTCGGTGGACTCGACAAGACCCCCGACATGGACATGGAGAACGTCACCGAAGACACGGTCTTCGGTGTGGGCAAGGTCGACGACTTCACCTGGAAGCAGATGCTCGACTTTGCAACCTGCACCGAGTGTGGTCGGTGCCAGTCGGTCTGCCCGGCGTGGAACACTGGCAAGCCGCTCAGCCCGAAGCTCCTCATCATGGGTTTGCGCGACAACATGTTCGCTTCGGCCGACCGTCTTCTCTCTGCCGACAAGACCGGTGACGTCGAGACTCTGGTCCCGTCGGTCATCGACCCCGATGTTCTGTGGAGTTGCACCACCTGCGGTAGCTGCGTCGAGCAGTGCCCGGTTGACATTGAGCACGTGGACGCCATTATCGACATGCGTCGCTACGAAGTCCTCATGGAGTCGCGTTTCCCGACCGAAGCCAGCCTGCTGCTGCGCAACATGGAGAACCAGGGCGACCCCTGGGGTCTCGGCCAGGCCAAGCGCGGCGACTGGATCGCCGCGATGGACTTCGAGATCCCCGTCATCGAGGACACCATTCCCGAGGACGTCGAGTACCTGTACTGGGTGGGTTGCGCCGGTTCTCTGGACGAGCGCGGCCGCAAGCAGGTCGAGTCCACGGCGCGCATGCTGCACCGCGCGAACGTGAAGTTCGCCGTTCTCGGACCGCGCGAGAGTTGCACTGGTGACCCCGCGCGCCGTATGGGTAATGAGTACCTCTTCCAGGAGATGGCCAAGGCCAACATCGAGACCCTCAACTCCGTGGGCGCAAAAAAGATTGTCGCCAGCTGCCCGCACTGCTTCAACACCATGAAGAACGAGTACCCGAGCCTCGGCGGAAACTACGAAGTGATCCACCACGCCGAACTTCTGAGCCACCTCGTTGCGACCGGTCGACTTACGCCGGGCGTGGGATACAAGGGCACCGTCACTTACCACGACCCCTGTTACTTGGGCCGCCACAACCGTGTCTTCGACGAGCCCCGCAATGTGCTTGACGCCATCCCGGGTGTGAAGCAGGTCGAAATGGGTCGTTGTCGCGAAAAGGGCTTCTGCTGTGGCGCCGGTGGCGCGCGCATGTGGATGGAAGAGAACATCGGTAAGCGCGTCAACATGGACCGCACCGAAGAAGCTCTCGGCACCGGGGCCGACATCGTGTCGACCGCCTGTCCCTTCTGCATGATCATGCTGGATGACGCCGTGAAGGCCAACGGCAAGGGTGATGAAGTCTCCGTGATGGACATCTCCCAGGTCGTGGAGAAGTCGCTGCTCGAGCCGACGGGGCCTGCTGCGGGATCGGCTAGCACCACCGCATAGCGTCCTCATCCATCGTCGATAGTCAGTGTGAACAGCGCCCCGAAAGGGGCGCTGTTCACACTTTGGAAACACACCGCTAACTATCTCGAAACGCTCGCGAACAACACTGACCTCAACAACCGAGGCCAACGCCGCCCTCACCTATTGCAATATGGAAAGGAGTGGCGGTGTTATTTGCAGCCACGCATCTCATCCCCTATCCGAGTTGGCTCGTTCCAGGTGATAACACCTGGCAGCTGGTCTCGGCCACGCTGGTGGGACTTATGAGCATTCCGGCGCTCGCCGTGTTGTACGGCGGCCTGGTCCAGAAGAAGTGGATCGTCAACACCATGTTCATGGTGTTCGCCGGTTTCTCGTTGACATTGATTGTCTGGATGGTGTTCGGATACTCCGCCGCCTTCGGTCCGCAGGTGTCGACGTACACGTCGTTCTTCGGGACGTTCAAGGGCTGGTTCCACGGAATCTTTGGGGCCGGACAGCACGCACTCTTCTCGGCGCACGCCGAACAGAGCCAAGCGCAGTCAGGTGCTTTGCTCTCCGGCTTGCAATTCCACTTCCCGACGGCGACGCTGGCGTACTTCCAGTTCGTGTTCGCCGCGATTACTCCGCTCCTCTTCTTGGGTGGCCTCGTCGGCCGCATCAAGTTCAAGGCGTGGCTGTTGATCGTGCCGCTGTGGATCACCTTCGTCTACTGCATCAACGCGGCCCTCTTGTGGGGTGGCGGCTGGTTGGCCCAGAAGGGTGCCGTCGACTACTCCGGTGGTTACGTCATCCACCTCTCGGCTGGTGTCGCGTCCTTCGTGGGAGCGGCGATGATCGGACCGCGCTTGAAGCGTGACCGCACCACGGTGCCGAGCAACCTCATGATGGTGGCCATCGGCGCCGGTATCCTGTGGCTCGGCTGGAACGGTTTCAACGGTGGAGACCCCTTCTACGCCGGCGCTGACGCGGCGTCGGCAGTCCTCAACACCAACGTTGCCACCGCCACCGGTGTGCTCACGTGGGTGCTGATGGACATGCTGTTCACCAAGCAGAAGAAGCCCACCTTCCTCGGCGCTATCAACGGCATGCTCTGTGGCCTCGTCGCCATCACCCCGTCCGCGGGTTGGGTCGACGGCTTCGGTGCCATCCTCGTTGGTCTCATTGCCTCGAGCTTCGTGTGGGTGGCGTGGAACTTCCTGTCCAAGGTTCGTCCCTTCTCCAAGGTGGACGACGCCCTCGGTGTGGTGTACACGCACGGTTTCGCCGGTCTGATCGGTGGTCTGCTCGTCGGACTGCTCGCGGACCCCTCGATGACCCAGTACGGCGTGAGCGGCGGACACTTCGGCGGCGCGGGCTCCTTCTCGGTTGGCGGCCTCTTCTACACGGGCTCCTGGCACCAGTTGGAGTGGCAGGCCATCGCGGCCGCGTGGATCATTGGCTTCACCGCCGTGGCCACCTTCCTTATCTTCAGCTTCGTGAAGATTGTGATGCGAGGACTGCGTGAAACTGACGCGGTGCTCGAAATTGGTGACCTCGCTATTCACGACGAGGAAGCCTTCCCGACCGAGACCTTCTCGGAGCGCATCACGTCGCTCTCGGCTAAGAACTGAACTAGAGAGAAACGGAAAGAACGATGAAACTCGTAGTTGCCATTGTGAAGCCCTTCAAGCTCGATGACGTCAAGGAGAAGCTCAAGAGCCTCGGAGTGAACGGCATGACCGTCACCGAGGCCCAGGGCTTCGGACGCCAGCGCGGACACACCGAGGTGTACCGCGGTGCCGAGTACGAAGTGGACTTCGTGCCCAAGTTGAAGTTGGAAGTCCTCGTGGACGACGCCCAGGCCGACGACATCGTCGAGGGGATCGTCGCCAGTGCGCAGACCGGCAAGATCGGTGACGGCAAGGTGTGGGTGATTCCCGTCGACACCGCCGTGCGCGTGCGAACCAACGAGAAGGGTGTCGACGCCCTCTAAGCGTTGACCCCTCTGCCTCAGCCCGCTTGGCGGCCGACCGCTTCGGCGGCGGCCGCCGCGGCGTTGGGGTCCCCGAGGTAGCAACCGGAGAGAACCTTCATGTTCTCGTCCAGTTCGTACCGAAAGGGAATGCCCGTCGGGATCTCGAGGGCGGTGATGTCCTCGGGCGCGATCCCCTCGAGCATCATGCGCAAAGCGCGCAGGGAGTTCCCGTGCGCCACCACCAGCACCGCGCCACCGCGGTCCGCCTGGGTGGCGAGATCCTTCGCCAGCACGTCGTGGAAATAGGGCGTGGCCCGAGCGACGACATCTTTCAAACACTCCGTCGCCGGAATCTGCTCCGGCGCGAGGTCCCGGTAGCGGGGATCGTGGTCGCTGCGTCGAAGGTCGCCCTCGGGCATCGGCGGCGGCGGCACGTCGTAGCTGCGACGCCACAGCTTGACCTGGTCCTCGCCGAACTGCGCCGCGGTCTCCTTCTTGTTCTTGCCCGTCAAGTCGCCGTAGTGACGCTCGTTGAGCCGCCAGTCCCGCACGACCGGAAGCCAGGAGCGGCCGGCGGCGTGTAGCGCGAGTTCGGAGGTGCGAATGGCACGGGTCAGCAGCGAGGTGTGCAGCAGGCGAATGTCGAGATCGGTTTCCGCCGCGAGCAAGGCGCCCGCTCGTCGCGCTTCGTCTTCGCCCTGGGGCGCGAGGTCGACGTCGTGCCACCCGGTGAAGAGGTTGAGCTCGTTCCACTGAGAGTGGCCGTGTCGAAGAAGAATCAGATCTGCCATGCCCCAACAGTACCGAGGGGTGCCCGGCGGTTTGGTGTGGTGGCGACGGGCTCAGCTGAGCGGCGGCCCGTTAGGCCAGACAATTTTCTGAATCGAGGTGTTCACCGCCGCGAGGTTCCAGTCACCGATTTCGGTGGTCGTCCCACCGGTCGTTACCCGAGCGGTAGGACATCCCCCCAACTGCACCGAGACGCGGGCGAAGGACGCGGCTCGTGTGCCGGTGGAGAAGTAGTAGACGTAGGGGATCATGACGTCGGCCGGACAAAAGACGTCCTTGTACTTGGCCTTCGGAAGTGCGTTGATGAGTTCGCGTACCTTTTCGATGTCGGCGGCATTGGTGATCTCGCCGTAAGCGGTGTGGCCGCCTTCCGGCAGGACGATCTGGTAACTCGAGTAGAGCGCGGTGGCGCCCGACGGGACCCAGGTGCCACTGACGGTGGCGACTTTGGTGCTGGAACCCGAGGTGAATACCGCCACCAGCAGGGCCGCGACGACCAGAAGTCCGACCAACGTAAAGGGAAGAGCACGCTTCATGACAGTCCTTGTTCGCTACTTTTCTGTCCGGTGACCCTTCCGGCTTACCACTAGTGGTCGTAAGTCTCTGGAATTCTTCGCTTTTCGGGCTCTGGAGCTCACTCGTGAGAGTGCCATCTTTAAGTTGAGTTAAGAAGTGCAAGAAAACTTGATAACAACGCTATCAAGTTTGTTACACTTGATTCAGCAGATCCACCGGGTCGGAAGGTCCGAGGCCGGAGGAGACGAACAAGGAGTCACACATGGCTAAGGCAGTCGGAATCGACCTCGGAACCACTAACTCGGTGGTCAGCGTTCTGGAAGCGGGAGAGCCCGTCGTCATCCCGAACGCCGAGGGCGGACGCACGACGCCGTCGGTCGTCGGTTTTTCCAAGACCGGTGAGGTCCTGGTGGGCGAAGTCGCCAAGCGCCAGGCCATTACCAACCCCGACCGCACCATTCGTTCGGTCAAGCGTCACATGGGGACCAACTGGACGATCGACATCGACGGCTCGAAGTACACGGCGCAGGAAATTTCCGCGCGCATCCTCCAGAAGTTGAAGCGCGACGCCGAGGCCTACCTCGGTGACACTGTCACCCAGGCCGTTATCACCGTGCCGGCGTACTTCGACGACGCGCAGCGCACCGCGACCAAGGAAGCCGGACAGATTGCCGGTCTCGAGGTTCTGCGCATCGTGAACGAGCCCACCGCGGCCGCTCTGGCCTACGGGCTCGACAAGGGCGCGGCCGAACAGACCGTGCTCGTGTTCGACCTCGGTGGTGGCACCTTCGACGTGTCGGTGCTCGAGATCGCCGACGGCGTGTTCGAAGTGAAGTCGACCGCGGGTGACACTCACCTCGGTGGTGACGACTGGGACGACGCCGTCATGAACTGGTTGGTCAAGACCTTCAAGGACACCGAAGGCGTCGACCTGTCCCAGGACAAGATGGCCGTGCAGCGTCTCAAGGAAGCCGCCGAGAAGGCCAAGATCGAATTGTCCTCGGTCCAGGAGACAACGGTGAACCTGCCGTTCATCACCGCCACCGCCGACGGACCCAAGCACCTCGACCTCAAGTTGACGCGCGCGAAGTTCAACGAACTCACCGCCGACTTGGTCGAGCGCTGCAAGAAGCCCTTCGACCAGGCCATCAAGGACGCGGGCCTGACCCTCGACAAGATCGACCACGTCATTCTCGTGGGTGGCTCGACGCGTATCCCGGCCGTCCAGGAGCTCGTGCAGAAGGTGACCGGCAAGGAGCCCAACAAGGGTGTGAATCCGGACGAGGTCGTCGCCGTCGGTGCCGCGGTGCAGGCCGGTGTGTTGAAGGGTGAGGTCAAGGACATCCTGTTGCTCGACGTGACCCCGTTGTCCCTCGGTATTGAGACCAAGGGTGGCGTGATGACCAAGCTCATCGAGCGCAACACCACCATCCCGACGAAGAAGAGCCAGATCTTCACCACCGCGGATGACAATCAGCCCTCCGTGGAAGTGCACGTTCTCCAGGGTGAGCGCGAGATGGCCTCGTACAACAAGACGCTCGGCAAGTTCCAGCTGGTCGGTATTCCGCCCGCACCCCGTGGCGTGCCGCAGATCGAAGTCGCCTTCGACATCGACGCCAACGGCATCGTCCACGTGTCGGCGAAGGACATGGCGACCGGCACCACCCAGTCGATGACCATCACCGGTGGCTCCTCGTTGTCCAAGGAAGAGATCGACCGCATGGTGCGCGACGCCGAGTCGCACGCCGAGGACGACCGCCAGCGCCGCGAGGAGGCCGAAGTGCGTAACAACGCCGACGGACTCGTGTACTCGACGGAGAAGTTGCTGAAGGACCAGGCCGAGTCCTTCGAGGGCACCGAGAAGGCGGACGTGGAAGCCGCCCTCGCCACCTTGAAGACCTCGCTCGAGGGCACCGACTTGACCGAGATCAAGGACGCCACCGAGAAGTTGCTTTCGGTCAGCCAGAGCTTCTCGCAGCGCCTCTACGAGCAGGCCGCTCAGCAGAACACGGCCGCCGGCGCGCCCACCAGTGACGCGAACGACGACGAGATTGTCGACGCCGAGATCGTGGACGAGCAGTGAGCGACGTCACCTCGAACGAATTTGACGGGGAGAACCCCGAGGCGGAGGACATTGTCCTCGAAGCCGAGGAAGTTCTCCTGAGTGAGGCCGAGCGGGAGCGCGACGAGTATCTCGACGCGCTCCGCCGACTCCAGGCCGACTTTGAGAACTACCGCAAGCGTGTCGCACGCACGGCCGAGGAAACCGCCGGCCGCGCCGCCGCCGACCTCGTCGGAAAGTTGCTGCCGGTACTCGACGCCCTGGACCTCGCCCAAGCGCACTTCGGGGCGGCCGAGACGGCCGAGCTCGAGAGTCTCGAGGCGAAGGCCCTCGTGCAGGCGCGCAGCTTGCTGATTGACACGTTGGCGAAGGAAGGACTCGTGCGCATCGATCGCGCGGGCGACGCCTTTGATCCCCAGGTGCACGACGCCGTTGCGCACTTGGAGGGTGACGGCGACGGCTCCCAGGTGGTTGATGACATTCTGCGCGCGGGCTATCTCTGGAAGGGTGCCGTGTTGCGCCCGGCCATGGTGAGAGTGAAGGGGTAAATGGCCGAGCGCGAGTGGTTCGAGAAGGACTACTACAAGGTTCTGGGCGTACCGTCGACCGCGACGGAGAAAGAGATCACGCGCGCCTACCGCAAGTTAGCTAAGGAGCACCACCCCGACACCAATCCCGGGTCCGAGGAGCGCTTCAAGGAAATCACCGCGGCCAATGACGTCCTCGGTGATCCCGCCAAGCGCAAGGAGTACGACGAGGTCCGTCGACTCGGTCCCGCGGCGTCCGGTTTCGGCATGGGTGGTAGTGGACCAACGGTGCGCACCGAGGGCTTCGGTGACATCGGCGACCTCTTCAGTGGACTCTTCGGCGGTCGCAAGCAGCGCGCGCAGCGCGGAAGCGACATTGAGACCGCGCTCACACTCAACTTCGTAGACGCGGTCAACGGCGTGACGGCCGCGGTGTCGATTCCGACCGACGACCCCTGCGCCACCTGTGGTGGCCGCGGGGCGGCACCGGGGACGGGATTCGCGACGTGCGAACGTTGTCAGGGACGCGGTGTGTTGAACGACGACCAGGGACCGTTCTCGCTCTCGAGCGTGTGCCCCGCCTGTCAAGGTCGCGGTGGCCGCATCGTGACGCCCTGTGGTGACTGTCACGGCACCGGTCGCGCACTATCCAGTCGCAAGGTGAACGTCCGTATTCCCGCGGGCGTTGAGGACGCCCAACGGATTCGCTTGAAGGGCAAGGGCGCCCCGGGCAGCAACGGTGGGCCAGCCGGTGACCTCTTCGTCGACATTCGTGTGGCCCCGCAGGCCAATTTCGGACGACGTGGTCGCCACGTCACGACGACCGCGAACATTTCGGTGACCCAAGCCATCCTCGGCACCAATGTGGAGGTGCCGACGCTCGACGACCCGGT
This sequence comes from uncultured Actinomycetes bacterium, assembly GCA_903873775.1. Classification (GTDB taxonomy): domain Bacteria; phylum Actinomycetota; class Acidimicrobiia; order Acidimicrobiales; family RAAP-2; genus RAAP-2. Next base: position 6,492 of record CAIQPR010000007.1, on the reverse strand, counting down.
CACCCTCAAGATTCCCGCGGGCACACAGCCGGGCACGACCCTGCGCGTGCGTGGTCGCGGGGTGCCGGCGGGCGGCAAGTACGCCGCCGGTGACTTGCTCGTCACCGTGGCGGTGCAGGTGCCCAAGAAATTGACCAAGGATCAACGACAGGCCGTTGAGAAGCTCGCGACGGCATTGCACGAGGAGGTTCCGGGTGAGTAACCAACCCGACATTCGCGCCGTCTACGTCATTTCGGTTGCGGCGCAGCTGGCCGGTGTGCATCCGCAGACTCTGCGGAACTACGAGCGCTCCGGACTACTGGACCCCTCCCGCACCAGCGGGGGATCCCGTCGATTCTCCGAGGCCGATCTGGCGCGACTTCGTCGCATCCAGGAGCTGACGAACGAAGGCGTGAACTTGGAGGGTGTGAAGCGCATCCTCCAACTTGAAGCGCGACTTCGCGAGGCCGAAGAACGGCTGGCGCACGTGGGCGGAGAAATTCGCCAACACGTCGAAGCCACGCATCGTCAGTACCGGCGCGACCTCGTGCCGGTCAACAACACCGTCGCGATTTTCGTCGACGCGCAGCGTCGGGGACAGCGATAACCACGGAGGTACACCGTCATGGCACTTGATCCCCAGAAGTGGACAGTGAAGACCCGCGAGGCCTTTCAGGCCGCCACCGCGCAGGCCACCGCCGCGGGCAACCCGTATGTCACGCCGCAACACCTGTTGCTCGCACTCCTCAATCAAGCGGACGGTGTCGCGCGACCGCTGCTCGCCGCCGCCGGACTCGACCCCATTGGCGTGGCCGCCTCTCTCAATGAGGCCGTCGCGCAACAGCCCCGTTCGGTGGGCGGGAGTCAACCGGGACTCTCTCGTGAGGCTCGTGAGGGTCTCGAGGCCGCCGACGCTCTGCGCGCGGACCTCGGTGACGAGTACCTTTCGGCCGACCACGTCATCGTGGCGTGGTCGGACTTGCTCGGCACGACGCGCGAGACGTTGCTCGGTGCTTTGCGCACCATTCGAGGATCAGCGCGCATCACCTCGGAGAATCCGGAAGAGACCTTCCAGTCACTCGAGAAGTACGGTCGCGACCTCACGGTTCTCGCGCGCAGCGGCAAACTCGACCCGGTCATCGGACGCGACGAAGAGATTCGCCGCGTTATTCAGGTGCTCGCTCGTCGCACCAAGAACAACCCGGTCTTGATTGGTGAGCCCGGCGTCGGCAAGACCGCCATCGTGGAGGGCTTGGCCCTGCGCATTGTGGAAGGCGACGTGCCCGAGTCCCTGCGGGATCGCCGCGTGATTGCCCTGGACCTCGCGAGCATGGTGGCCGGGGCCAAATACCGCGGTGAATTCGAAGAGCGCTTGAAGGCCGTGCTGAAGGAAATCGAGGACTCCCACGGCGAGGTCATCACGTTCATCGACGAGCTCCACACCATTGTGGGTGCGGGGGCCGCCGAGGGGGCCATGGACGCCGGCAACATGATCAAGCCGTTGCTCGCGCGTGGCGAACTGCGCATGATTGGTGCGACGACGCTCGATGAGTACCGCCAGTACATCGAAAGAGACGCCGCGCTCGAGCGGCGCTTCCAGCAGGTCTACGTGGGCGAGCCCTCCGTCGAGGACACGGTTGCGATCCTGCGCGGGCTGAAGGAGCGCTACGAAGTGCACCACGGGGTGCGTATCCAGGACGGTGCACTGGTCGCGGCCGCGACGCTGTCGCACCGCTACGTGCCGAATCGCTTCCTGCCCGACAAGGCCATTGACCTCATCGACGAGGCGGCGTCACGCCTGCGCATCGAGATCGACTCGGTGCCGACGGAACTGGACGTCGTGCTGCGACGGATTCGGCAACTCGAGATCGAACACCTCGCCCTCGAGCGCGAGACCGACGAGGCGAGTCGGGAGCGGCTCGCGAAACTCGATGAGGAGCTGGCCGAACAACGCGAAGCCTCCGACGCCTTGGCTGCTCGCTGGCAGGCCGAGAAGCAGATCATCGACCGTATCCGTGACGCGAAGACCCAGCAAGAGGACAAGCGCGCGGAGGCCGAGCGCCTCGAACGCGACGGTGACCTCGCCGGGGCGTCCGCCATTCGCTACGGCGTAATCCCCGAACTGATGGGCCAGATTGAGGTCGCGACCAAGGAGTTGAGCGATCTGCAAGCTCACGGTGCGTTTCTGAAGGAGGAAGTGGACGCCGAGGACATCGCCGAGGTCGTGAGCCGGTGGACGGGGGTTCCCGTCACCAAGATGCTCGAAGGCGACGTTGACAAATTGGTGCGCATGGAGGAACTCCTCCACTCACGCGTCGTGGGTCAAGAGGACGCGGTCGTGGCGGTCGCCAACGCCGTGCGCCGTTCGCGCGCCGGTCTCTCCGATCCGCAGCGCCCGATTGGGTCCTTCCTCTTCCTCGGTCCGACGGGCGTCGGTAAGACGGAACTCGCCCGCGCCCTCGCGGAATTTCTCTTTGACGACGAGCGGGCCATGGTGCGCCTCGACATGAGTGAGTACATGGAGAAATTCGCCGTCTCGCGACTCATCGGCGCGCCCCCGGGATACGTCGGCTACGAGGAGGGTGGTCAACTCACCGAAGCCATCCGCCGCCGTCCCTACGCCGTTGTGCTGTTGGACGAGATCGAAAAGGCGCACCCCGACGTCTACAACCTGTTGTTGCAGGTACTCGACGACGGACGCCTCACCGATGGTCAGGGTCGCACCGTGGACTTCACGAATGTTGTCTTCATCATGACGAGCAATCTGCCCGGTGATCCGCTTGAATTCTTCCGACCCGAATTCATTAACCGGGTCGACGACATCATTCGCTTCCGACCGCTCGAGGAGAAGGATCTCGCCGTCATCGTCGGCATTCAGCTCCAGCGTCTGCGGACGCGACTCGCGGAGCGTCGCATGGTCCTAGACGTCACGCCGGCCGCAGCCGCGTGGCTGGCCCACGAGGGATTCGAGCCCGCCTACGGGGCGCGCCCGCTCAAGCGGGTCATCCAGCGTCGACTGGAAGATCCCATTGCCCTGGCGGTTCTTCAAGGCGTCTACCGCGACGGCGACACGATCACCGCGGACGTCGTCGACGACGCACTTACCCTCCGGTAGGCCACGAGGCGAGGATCGTCGCTGGGATAGGCTGGAGCGTCCGAGCGTCCCTCGAAGGAGCCCTGTGCCTGCAACCGTGGTAGTCGGAACCCAGTGGGGCGACGAAGGCAAGGGAAAACTCACCGATCTTCTCGCCAAGGAGATGGACATCGTCGTTCGCTACCAGGGCGGACACAATGCGGGTCACCGCATTGTCGTGGACGGTGAAGCCTTTGCTCTGCAGCTCATTCCGAGTGGCATTCTCTACCCGTCGGTGACGCCGGTCATCGGCAATGGCGTGGTTGTGGACCCGGGCGTTCTCTTGAGTGAGATCGACGCCCTGCAGGCCAAGGGCGTTGACACCTCGGCCCTTATGGTTTCCGGCAACGCGCACCTGATCATGCCGTACCACCAGGAGCTCGACCGGGTGACCGAGCGTTTCCTCGGTAAGAACGCGCTCGGCACGACCAAGCGCGGCATCGGTCCGGCCTACGCCGACAAGGCCACCCGCGTGGGACTGCGGGTTCAGGACCTGCTCGACGAGAAGATTTTCCGCGAGAAGCTAGACGTCGCCCTGATGGAAAAGAACGCCGTGCTGGCGAAGGTCTACAACCGCCTGCCCCTGTCGGCCAAGGAGATCTCCGAGCGCTACCTCGACGAGTACCGTCCTCGCATCGCGCCGATGATCGCGGACACGGTGACCTTCCTGCACGACTCCCTCGCGAGTGGTCGCAACATTCTCTTAGAAGGTGCCCAGGCGACCTTCCTCGACCTCGACCACGGCACCTACCCCTTCGTGACGTCATCAAATCCCGTGGCGAGTGGTGCGTGCACCGGTTCGGGTCTCGGGCCGCGGGACCTCTCGCGCATCGTCGGTATCGCCAAGGCCTACGTCACGCGCGTCGGTGCCGGTCCCTTCCCGACCGAAGTGGACGGCGACTTGGCCGAGTTGCTCGTAGAGCGGGGCCATGAATTTGGCACCAACACGGGACGACGTCGCCGGGTCGGCTGGTTCGACGCTGTCATGGCGCGCCAGGCTGTGCGGCTCAACTCGTTGACCGAGATCGCGCTCACCAAATTGGACATTCTCGACACCCTCGACGTGATCAAGGTGTGCGTGGGATACGAAGCCGACGGCGTGCGCTACGACTACCCGCCGTATCACCAGTCGGTGTTCCACTCGGTCACCCCGATCTACGAAGAACTGCCGGGTTGGGGCACCGACCTGAGTGCGTTTACCTCGTATGACCAGATGCCGAGTGCCGCCAAGCAGTACGTGTCGTTCCTCGCGGACACGATCGGGGTGGAGATCTCCGTCGTCGGTGTCGGCCCGGGCCGCGAGCAATTCGTTCGACCGTCGTGAAGCGCGCCGTCGTCGTCGGCGCCGGCGCGCGCGAGCACGCCCTCGCCTGGGGATTGTCTAAGACGGCGCAAGTGACGGTGACGCCGGGCAATGACGGCATGCGCGCCGCCGGCATCTTCTGTTCCAGCGCGAGCCCGCTCGATCTCACCGCTGACCTTTTTGTGATCGGCCCCGAGACGCCACTGGTCGCCGGCCTCGCCGATCGCCTGCGCGCACAGGGCAAGGTCGTCTTCGGTCCCAATGAAGATGGCGCGCGGCTCGAAGGCTCGAAGGCCTACATGAAGGACGTGCTCGCTTCGGCGAATGTGCCGACGGCCGACTTCGGGACCTTTGACGATGTGGATGAAGCACTCTCGTTGCTCCGTCGATTCTCTCCGCCCTATGTCGTCAAGACCGACGGTCTCGCCGCGGGCAAGGGTGTTCTCGTCACGACGTCCCTCGCCGACGCCGAGGCCGACGTCCGGGCCAAATTGTCGGGACTGGCCTTCGGCGACGCGGGTTCGCGAGTCGTGATCGAAGAGGGACTCGCCGGCGAGGAATGCTCGCTTCTCGTTCTGTGCGACGGCGAACGCGCGGTGCCCCTGGTGCCGGCGCAAGATTTCAAGCGCGTGGGCGACGGCGATACCGGACCGAATACGGGCGGCATGGGAGCCTTCGCTCCCTTGGGCGTCATGGACACGGCGTCTGTGGAGGTCGTCATGCGCACCATCGTGGAACCCACCATGCGCGAGTTGCGCCGCCAGGGCATTGACTATCGCGGCGTCCTGTACGCCGGACTCATGTTGACCGAGCAAGGCCCCAAGCTGCTCGAATACAACGTTCGCTTCGGGGACCCCGAGACGCAAGTCATTGTTCCTCTTTTCGCCGACGACATGTTCGAAGTTCTCTTTGCCGCCGCCCGTGGATCCTTGACCGCCGCGCCGCGTTTCGTCACCGACGCCGCCATCACTGTGGTCTTGGCGGCCGACGGCTATCCCCACTCCCCGCGGACCGGGGACGTGATCGAAGGACTCGGCGCGGACGGCCAACTCGCCACACCCCACGAGGGTGTCACGGTGTTTCACGCCGGCACCCGGCGCAACGAGAGCGGTCACTTCGTCACTGCGGGAGGACGCGTTCTCGCCATCACCGCTGTGGCATCGACGTTGGACGAGGCGCGCACGCGCGCGTACGCCGCCGCGCAGACAGTGACGTTCGCCGGTCGCGTCATGCGAAGCGATATTGCGGCGACGCGAGGAGGACGCGCATGATTTCGAGATACGCCCCGAAGGATGTCGCCGCTCTCTTTAGCGACGTGCATCGTTTCGACACCATGTTGGAAGTGGAATTGCTCGCGGCCGAAGGTCTGGCCGAGATCGGACTCGTGCCCCGCGAGGACGCGCGGGTTCTGCGTGAGCGTCGCCCGGTTATCGACGAGGCGTTCGTCGCCGAGGTCGACGAAAGAGAACTCGTTACCAACCACGACACGGCCGCCTTTGTCGACATCGTGCAGTCGCGCGTGGGGATGCCCGAGGGTGCCTGGATCCACTACGGCCTCACGTCTTCGGACGTGGTGGATACCGCACTGTGCACCACCTTGACCCGTGCCGCGGACATCGTGATCACCGAGGTGCGCGCCCTGCGTGATGCGTTGACCCGCCGCGCGGAAGAAACAATCACGTGGCCCATCACGGGTCGCACACACGGCATGCACGCCGAACCCACCACCTACGGCGCGAAGTTCGCACTGTTCGCTCTTCAGGCCGACCGCGACCTGGCGCGGATCACGACGGCGCGAGAGCGCATCGCGGTCGGGAAATTGTCCGGGGCCGTCGGGACTTATTCCAATATTGATCCCTCGGTCGAAGCCTTCGTGTGCGAGCGTCTCGGCTTGACGCCGGTGCCGGCCACCCAGGTCATCGCCCGCGACCGTCACGCCGAACTTCTCTACGCGTGTGCGGCGGCGGGCACGACGATGGAACAGATCGCGCTCGAAATTCGACACCTGGCGCGCACCGAAGTTGGTGAAGCGGAAGAACCCTTCGGGAAGGGACAAAAAGGTTCGTCCGCGATGCC
>CAIQPR010000006.1 GCA_903873775.1 uncultured Actinomycetes bacterium | reverse complement strand
GCAGTCAAAGAACTGTTGAGATTATCCAGGACATTAGCGTTCGCGAGGTTGTTCCCGTGGGGATCGTTGGTCGCCCAACCGGGTCCGAAGGGCGTCGCGCTCAAGGTGCCGGGATGGCTCGAATAGCTCCGGTCAAACTGGGCATTGTCGTAGTAGCCCGACAAGTTGGCGTCCGTTGCGGACATGGAGAATTCTCCAGTGGAAAGTGCTACCTGTCCCGGCCCCGCGGCGGAGGTTCCCTGAGCCGCGCCGAAGCCGTGAGCCAGAACCGTCACTGCGACGGGAGATGTGCACGTCGTGGTCCCAGAAGTCGTGAAGCATGTCTCGATATCAATTTGCTGCGGACCTGAGGCAACAATCGACGTGCCGCTGATCGTCAAGGCTCCCGCATTGAAGAGGAGCGACGGCTCCGTGTAGGGATTCGTATACCCACTACTTGGCACGGGTGTGATAACACCCGAACCGGTGGGCGACGTTGCTACGGAATTAGTCCACGTTGACCCCGTCGACGCCACCGTTACGAGAGGTGAACTACTCGCGACCGCATTCCAGTTCGTACCGCAGTTGGCGCTAGTGCTCGGCAGCACTGACGCGAGTGTCCAACAAATTTTTGCCGTCGTACTCGACGCTGTTCCCGTTGGTGACACCGCCTCAACGGGGAAGGTTGACGCGGACTCTGAATTCGCGAAAGGTTGCGACATACCGAGTCCGACGTCCAATGTCCACAGCGACGTGCCACCATCGTTGCCAGCCTTGTCGACTCCGTACACGGAAATAGCCTGCAAGCCCACGCCCGATGTCCCAAGCGGGATTGTAAAAGTTTCGGTCGTTGGATACTCGTTCGTCGCCGTCCCCGCCGCACTGGCAAAGGCTGCTGCGTTGGCGTCGAATTGGTACTCGTAACCCTTCATGTTGACGTCCCAGCCCGTGAACGTACAACTCACGTTGACGCCGCCCGAAGGCACAAGAGATTCATCAATTGATTGCCCCGACACCGTGATATTCGTCGTCAAATTCGTTGTTTGACACGCGATGCCGGCCTGAGACGGCGGCGTCGTGTCGACCGTGAAATAGTTCGCCGCGCTCGAAGCCGAGTAGTGGACGCCGTTGGTGGCTTTTGCTACCCAGTAATACTCACCGTCGGGCAGGGTGGATGTCGACGAGTAGGGAATCTGAGTGCCCGCCGTATATGAAATGGGGGTCGAAAAGGTTTCGACAGGCGTGGTGGTGTTGTTAACCGAATAAATCGAGACGTTGTAACCGAGAAGCGTCCCGCTAATGGCGTCCGTCGAGTTCAGACAAACAACCGGCTGGTTCGTACTCGTGAAGGCTGGTGACGATTGACTCGTTGATCCCGAACTACTCGTACACGTCACTTGTCCGGTGGGCGCCGTCGTCACCGTCGGCGCTGAGGGTACGGCGTCATAAGTGATGTTCAAAGTGTCGATTGCTTCTTTGAGCGTGTACGTGCCTGACGTTTCGGTTCCAACAAAGCCGAGCTCAAATCCGGAGCCACCAATTTCGCCTTGGAGCCACGACACCAGTCCCGAAGAAGTTGGAAACGTCCCTGACGAACACACCCCGACAGACGAGACCGCCGTTCCATAGTTCGCACCGGCATAACTGCCCGCGGAAGGAGTGTGGAGATAGCCGGTGTAACAGTTCGAGGTTCCTCCGTCGATGCTCTGAGAAACGGTCGCCGAATCGATCGTGTCGGCCGTCGTGAGCCCACTCATGTTGAATCCTGCTACTGACCGCCAGTAATACGTCGGGTGGCCCGAAATATTGGGGTTGCCGTAGTAAACGCCGTAGCCATACGTAATGGACTGTGTGGTCCCGTCGGCTCGGTAACTCGTGCCGTTGGGGTTCGAAGGTGAAACAGTGGGGTCAACGGCGATCGGCCACACCCGAGACCTGGAATTCAACCACGATAACGGGACAACAGCGGCGACCGCATACTTTCCTTTGCCCAGGTTCGTGAGAGTCAAGCGAACAGGTGAGACAGAAGCACTCCCCGTTGCCGTTCCATCACCACTCGAGTCGTAAGCAAAAGATGGAGGGAACAAAAAGTCCTGATGATTGCCACTACGCGCATGAAACAAGATTGAGCCGTCGCGCTGAGTTGTCACCACATAGGCGGGAGCGCTGACGTTGAAAGTCCAAACTCCGTCACCGGCTGCTGCTCGATTAGGAACAACTATGTCTTCGGTGAGAGCAGCCGAGCCCAACTGATACGCGAGGCTTGAAGGCCCCAGAGCGTTCGGATACTCCACGACGTTTCCGTCGCCGTACGGGGAGGTCGTCGCGAGAAGTCCCTTCAGGCTGGTGGACGTGAGGAAGATTGCGTTGGACCGGTTGACGTGCGTCGGTGGTTCAACCGATCGTTGCGCAATCACGGGGTTCGTGCGGATGCTTCCGACGCCAACGGGAGTAATTGAAATTCGCGCATTATCGGGACCAACCGTGACGAGGGCGTGACTCGTCGATCCCGCGACCGAGGAAAGAACGGGACTCAAAGGATTGAGACCAAATGGGGTCACCGAATTTCCAATTTGCGTGAGCAAGTTTGACACCGCCTGCCAATTACCTTGATCGTCCTTGAGACGAACGGGCGCTTGTGATGCAGTTTCTGAGAAAGTTCCGTTGGGGTTCGCCCACGTCGTTGAGAATTCAGTATCCAGGTCGAGTACTTGAACCCGGTGGTGCTCGTGTCGCGCCAATTGTTGTGCCTGCAATTGACCTTTTGCGGAGAGTACGAGCGCGGGAGTCACGGTTGCGGCAGAAGCCTTCAGCTCTAACGCGGGTAGCGCACCCGACAGCACGCTGCCAACGACCAGAAGGTTCACAACTTTGCGCGCTCGCGAACGCTTCCCAGAAACAAATAGCCGCCGCATCTGTACCCCCTGCGCATCTCGATTACGCCAATGTCTAGGGCCTCCCATCTCCTACGTCAATGAAGAATTTAAGAAATAGTTTCTATCTCGCCACTATCTACATTGGCTCGGCTCAGCAGATCCTCGAGTGACGTCCCACCAAGTGGTGGCATTTTGACGGTCCGCTGAAAGAGCGGGCCACCGGAGCAACCTTGACGTGTCAGTCCGATGGCACGAAAGGAAAACCCCGGTGACCCACCATGATTTTGACCCATCCGAGCTCCTCGAGCGACTCCGTGAACATCCCGACGGGGATCTTGTGCGTTCGCTCGGCGAACTGGTCCTCCAGGAGCTGATCGAAGCAGAACTGACCGCTCACATTGGCGCAGGACGCCACGAACGCTCGCTCGCTCGACGAGACGCAACAGACACCGTCCTCGGCGTCTGTCAACGAAGGGCGGAGATCTCGATCTACGGATCCCGAAGTTGCGCGAAGGCGCGTTCTTTCCAAGCTTGCGCGAGCGTCGGCGTCTCATTGACGACGCTCTCTACGCCGTTGTCATGGAGGCCGACGTGAACGCGGTCTCCTCGCGCAAGGTGGCCCTCCTGGTGAGGGCCCTCGGCTGCGACACCGGCATCTCGAAGTCCGAAGTGTCGCGGATCTGCTCGCAGATGGACGGTGAACGCGCCGCCTCAGGGACCGTGATCTCCCCTCCTTCTACTGCTACCTGTACCTCTACCTCGACGCCACCTACCTGAAGAGCCGGGTGGGACGTCGACACGCTCCCGGGCCGTTGTGGTGGCGACCGCCGTCTCCTACGACGGACGCCGCGAGGTCCTCGGACTCAGCGTCGGAGACTGCGAGGACCAGGTGTTCTGGGGCGAGTTCCTCAGTTCGCTGAAAGAGAGGGGACTCCACGGCGTCTAACTCGTCGTGAGCGACCACCACAGCGGACTGCGCGCCGCGATCACTCGGCACCTCCAGGGAGCCAGTTGGCAGCGCTGCCGGGTCCACTTCTTGCGCAACCTCTTAGCTAAAGTCCCGAAGAACTCTGGCGCCATGGCGGCTGCGCTCGTGCGCACCATATTTGCCCAACCCGACGCCACCCACGTTGAACGACAGTTGGGTGAGGTGGTCACCAGTCTCGAGGCGACCTTCCCCGAGGTGGCCAACATGCTGGGCGACGGGAAGGAGGAGGTCTTCGCCTTTCGTTACTTCCCCTCAGCACACTGGCGTCGACTCTGGTCGACGAACCCTCTCGAGCGACTTCACGCCGAGATCAAGTGCCGCACCAAGGTCGTTGGCATCTATCCCAACGACGCGGTGGTCCTGCGCTTCGTCAGCGCAGTGTGCCTTGACATCCACGAGGACTGGCAAGTAGACGAGCATCGCCACTTCAGTGAAGAACCCGTGGCGGCACTGACGAAAGGCGAGAACACAGCACTCATGTCACCGTCGTGACAAACTACAAGAGCGTCGAGGTTGCATCACGAAGTGACACCACTCGGCGGGACGTGAACGAGATGGGGATTGGCAGGCAATCCAGTGAAGCCAATCGGCCACGGCGACAACTGCAACTCCTGATCCACTTCTGATCCACTTTTTCTCGACATCTACGGATTTCTGGCCGCTCCGTCCTTTGATTTCCCAGGAAAAACAAGGCTGACCGAGTGGAAGCCACGCATATCGGCTGATTAGGAAACCGATGCTCTATCCCCTGAGCTACGAGGGCTTGG
>CAIQPR010000005.1 GCA_903873775.1 uncultured Actinomycetes bacterium | reverse complement strand
GCCCGGGCGCAGTAGTTCGGCCAGTCGGCTAAACTCCTAAGTCCCTCGGGGGTGTAGCTCAGTTGGCAGAGCGCTACGTTCGCAATGTAGAGGTCGTGGGTTCGACTCCCATCACCTCCACCAAGGGAATGGTCATCGTTGTGTGATGTCTCGGGACCTCTGTCTCGTTTTGGCCTCGGGACCTCTGTCTCACTTCTCGGCCCGGCCTCGGGACGTTTGTCCCGCTGGCCTCGGGACCTCTGTCCCACTGCTCCCACCTATCTGACACGCTCCTCTCGACGGTCTGAGCACGCGCTCGACCAGCGAGGAGCTGCCCATGTTGATCGAGTTGCCCGTGACTGAACAACGCTATTTAGCCGTTCGGGAAGTGCTCGACACGGGTGCGTCCATCGTCGAAGTGGCTCGCCAATATGGCGTTGATCGACGAACTCTGCATCGTTGGATCTCGCGCTACGTGAATGGTGGCCTCGAGGCGCTCGTGACACAGTCCTCGCGTCCGGACTCGAGCCCCACGCAGATGGCGCCAGAGATCGAGGCCCGACTCGTCGCGATGCGTCGTGTGCATCCGTCGTGGGGTCCGCGCACGCTCAAGACCAAGCTCGTCAACGAGTTCGCCGAACGCGCGCCGAGTCGTGCGGCCATCTATCGAGCGCTCGTGCGTCACCAGCTCATCACGCCCACGCCGCGACGACGGCCGACGTCGAGCTATAAGCGCTGGGAGCGCAGTCGGTCCATGGAGTTGTGGCAGATGGACGTGGTTGGTCGCATCTTTCTCACCGACGGCACCGAACTCAAGTGCGTGACGGGCATTGACGATCACAGCCGTTTCTGCGTGAGCGCCTATCTGGTCACGCGTGCGACCGCCCAGCCAGTCTGTGACGCGCTGTTGGCGGCTCTTCGACGTCACGGGGTGCCCCAAGAGATCCTCACCGACAACGGGCGCGTGTTCACCGGCAAGCGGTCGTCGCCTCCCGCCACGGTGCAATTTGACCGAATCTGTCTCAACAACGGCATCACTCACCGGCTCACGGCACCGTTTTCACCCACCACAACGGGCAAGGTCGAACGCCTGCACCGCACCATGCGCAACGAATTCTTCAACCACTTCACCTTCGACACGTTGGAGGAGACCCAAGAGGCCCTGGACGCGTGGGTCCTCGAATACAACAAACAACGTGAACACCAGTCACTCGGTGACATTGTGCCGGCGCGACGCTTCGAACTCGCCCGTCGTGATGACCTCGAGGTGATCGACGGCTCAGTGAAGGACGAACAGACGCCCCCACCTCGCAAGAGTCTGTCGAGAGTGGTCGACGACAAGGGTCGCGTGGCGGTGCTGCGCTTTCGCTATCACGTGGGACGCGCGTTCACCGGCGAGACAGTGCAGGTCACGAGTGACAATGGTCTCATCTACGTCCACCACCGTGACGTGCTGATCGCCACGCACGCCCGTCGACACCTGGCCCAGGACGACGAGAAGTTCACCGACCGACCGCCGGTCGCACGACCCACTAAGGGCGACGAAGTGTTGCGCAAAGTCGACAACACCGGCGCGGTCAGCTTCGCGGGCACCGCCTATCGCGCGGGCAACTCCCACAAGGGTCGCACGGTCGGGGTGAGGATCGTGGGTGACACGGTGCAGATCACACTCGACGGACAACTACTTCGAACCCACAAGGCGCGTCACGACAAGACAAAGGAATATGGTGCACTCTCGAAGCCGAATGGCAAACCTAGGAGGAAAAGTGTCGCATAGGTCCCGAGGCCAATGTGAGACACGGGTGGTGAGACTTCACAGAATGGTCATCGTTGCGCGCTATGGGACGTTCACTGCCTCATAGATCGCAACGCCGTCGCGGTACGCTACGGGGGTGCCAAACCGCGTTCGCGACTCGCTGAGAAAGCGATCGCTGGAGTCTCAAGATTTCGACGGTGTTCTCGTCGTTCGCGATGGTCGTCCCTACGATCCGGCCTGGGACCTCTGGCGTCCCGTGCGTCGGTGGCCGGGCATCTTGTTGTCCGCCGTGGTGACGATGGTCCTCATTGGGGTCATCGCCTTTCACTTCGAACACCAGGTGGCTCCTCCGAGTAATTTCGGATCGAATGTGATCCATGCGCCGTTGCGCGGTGCGTATTTTCCGCCCGTACCGGATACGGCTCCGGGCGTGCAGGTCTTCACCGGAAATGCGAGTGATAACCACGTCGCATTCTCCAGCCCCGGTGGACTGACGACGTGGACCTTCCAGTGTCGCTGCCGGTCAAATTTCGCCGTCACCGTAAGAAACGCACTCGGCAACATCATCGATGTTCCGGTGAATGAGATCGGGCATACGCGACTGGCGGCGACCGCGAATTACCTCAAGGGTTCGTACACCTTCGATGTCTTGGCCCAGGGTAAGTGGAAGATTCGCCTGATTCAGGAGAGCGCTCTGCCGCTCGTGACCACTCCGTTTAAGTACTTCAGTTCGGGCACGAGTGTTCTCGGACCATTCCCCGCGTCCTCGTCGAATGTGGTTGTGGACTACATCGCCGCCATTGGCACCTATACGACGGTGCAAATCGAGGACGCAAAGAATTCTTCGCAGGACTACTTCGTCTTCGCGGATCAGTCGGGCAGCAAGACGGCATCACTCCCGAGTCCGCCGAATCCCTTCTTTCTTGTCGTGAAGTCGAGCGGTATCTGGTACGTCAAAGTCTCGTAAAAGCCGCTCGCCGGGCGCCCGCGTGCGCGCACGAGCCGTCACTGCGACTTGATATCAACGCGAATGCAGCACTCTGTGAGATGGGGATCGCTCGCGTGGGCTCCACTTGTGCAAAACGTGCGCATAAGTAGTGGAGAGCCCGTAAACAACAGAGGTTCTCGGTGGAAAACGCCACTGATTCTGGGTATTTTCTTCGGATTGAGCTGATTTCTGTGGACGATGAGCTTTTCGGCTGGCATAGTCGTCCCCGTAGTTCACGCAGCACCCTGAAGGCAGTTCCTTCCTCGTGGAGGGGCTCGGTGGTGAAGGGGCCCCGGAAGGGGAGTGGAGACCACCGGGGTACGGGCTTACGCTCGCACTCGACATTCGGCGGCGTGAAGTGCCCGCCGTCTCTGGTGGCCTGTCCGACACGGGCGAGCAGAGATGCGCCAACGCAGGCCCCGAGAGGCCGGCGAGTTTCGGCTCGCTGGTTGCTCGGGGCCTTCGTTTTTCTAGAACTTAGAGAAGGCGCACTCGGGACGCAGGTTGTTCTCGACCTGGAACTTCACGTCAGCTTGCACGAGCGGCAAGTCTTGGGCGTGGGTCACACCGACGCAGTAGGAACTGGTGGTGAGGGCCGCGAATTTGAGCGTGTTGCTCGCGAGACCGGCGCCGACGATTTCCGGTAGCAGTACCTCGGCGTCTTCGGACGCTTCAGCCGCCGTCATGGCGCGCTGGAATTCGTCCCACATCGAGCTTTCGAATCCCCACAGATTCATCGACACCCGGGTGTCATTGGCGAGCGTGCGGGGTTCGAGACCGTCGTCGCTGACGAAGCCCTCGGGATTCTTGTGTACCTGACGACGCTCGGTGATGCTGACGAGCATGCCGTCTTCGACGGTGCACACGCCACGCGTCACCGGCGCATCGCCCACAAGAGCGCGGTCCAAATAGAAGCCCACCACGCAATTACTACCCACGTCGCGCAAGTGATTTCCGAGAGCCATCATCGCGTCGTGACCGTAGAGGTCGTCCGCGTTGGCCACACCGAACGCGGACGTGGCGTCGAGTTCTGACTGGGCCGACAACACAGCGTGCACGGTGCCGATAGGAGTCTCTTGGACGGCGAACGACACGCGAGCATCAGAAGGCCACGACGTCGCGATGTGCTCGCGAATCAGCGGACCAGTGTCGGGGTTGACCACGACCACGATGTGCCCAAATCCGGCGAGGTAAGCATCGGACGCAATCAAGTCAATCACCGCTTCACCGTGGATACCGACGGGCGCGAGTTGCTTCACGCCGCCGTAGCGACGTGCACGTCCGGCGGCCAGAATTACAAGGGTGGGGTCCGTCATGGCGACCATCGTACGACAGCCGAGGCCCACGTCATACCCGCACCGAAACCTGTCATCAAGACGTAATCTCCTGCCACCAACAGTTCACGTTGGCGCGCGTCGGCGACCGCGAGCGGGATGGACGCGCTCGACGTATTGCCGAATCGATCGAGGACCACAATCGCCCGATCCATGTCCACGCCAAGGCGTTGACAGGCCGCGCTGATAATGCGGACATTGGCTTGATGCGGGATAACGAGTGCCAATTGGTCGCTGGTCACACCCGCGTCGCTCATCGCCCGCTCGGCGGACTCCACGATGATGCGGACAGCTCGACGAAATATTTCTTTTCCATCCATCCAGATTGTTCCGCCGTGCTCGCACCGCAAGAGGTGCGCCAGCGAGCCGTCGCTGCCGAGATCGAAAGAGAGAACGTCACCCGGGCCGTCGACGGCGTCAATCACCGCGGCGCCGGCCCCGTCGCCCAAGAGAACGGCCATGGTCCGGTCGTTCCAGTCCGTCCAACGTGACAAGTGTTCGGCCCCGATGACCAACATGCGGGACGCGCCGGTGGCGGCGAGTCCCGAGGCCACGCGCACCCCGTACATGAAACCGCTACAGGCCGCGTTCACGTCAATGGCGGGGGCGTTGATGCCGAGAGCGGCGGCGATGGTGGGGGCGGTGGCGGGGATCAGGTTGTCTGGTGTCGTCGTGGCGAGCACCACAAAGTCGATCGTGTCAGCGGTGACGCCGGCGTCCTCGAGCGCCCGTTGGGCCGCTGCGAGTCCGAGAGTTCCTGCGCTGCCACCTACGCGCCGCTCACGAATACCGGTGCGTTCGAAGATCCACTCGTCGGTGGTGTCGAGTGTGGCCGACAATTCGTCATTGGTCACGATGCGGTCCGGAACGGCCGTTCCCCAGCCCCGAAAGTGGATGCCCATGAGTCGAACTAGTTGACCGCGCTGGCGTCGCGGACGGCCAGCGAACAACGCGCCACGCAAATCAGTCGTCCCGCGTCATCGGTCAGATCAATGCCCCACACGTGGACTGTGCGCCCGAGACGAAGTGGCGTAGCGGTAGCGGTGAGGACGCCGGACGACATGCTGCGCAGGTGGCTGCAATTGAGCTCGGTGCCGACAACGATCTTGCCGGGACCCGCGGCGGCGGCGCCACCAATGGACGCCGCTGATTCCGCAATGAGCGCCGAGACACCCCCGTGCAAAATGCCGTAGGGCTGGTGCACCTTGTCGGTCACCGGCACGCGCACGACGACTCGATCAGGTGAGACCTCCGTGACTTCAATGTCGAGCGCCGCGTGCACGCCCACTCGTCGCATCAAGGATTCAGAGGTCTCGTCAGTCACGACGAACAGCCTACGGTGCGCCGGTAGCCTCGTTCCATGACCCGATTTGTCGATCTTCGTAGCGATACGGTGACCCAACCCACCGACGAGATGCGCTCGGCAATGGCCGCGGCGGTCGTGGGGGACGACGGCTACGGCGAGGATCCCACCATCAACGAGTTGGAGCATGCCTTCGCGCACCTGGTGGGCAAGGAGTCGGCGGTCTTTGTGCCCTCCGGTGTCATGGCCAATCAGATGGCGATCCGCGTTCTCACCTCTCCGGGTGACCTCGTCGCTACGGGGGCACACCACCACGTCGTGGGCTACGAGATGGGTGCCTCGGCCCGGAACGCGTCAATTCAGTTCGCCACGATCTCCGACGGGTCCGGCGTCATGGATCTGACGGAACTCGAGGACGCGCTCGACGCCGAATTTGATCATCAGCCGCGCGTCACCGCTGTAAGTCTTGAGAACACCCACATGTACGCCGGAGGCGTTCCGTTGAACGCCGCGGAACTCTCGCGACTGGTCGCTGCGGGAGCGGGTCGCCCGGTGCACCTCGATGGCGCGCGTCTGTTCAACGCCGCGATTGCCACCGGGGAAGAACCGGCCACGCTCGCCGCGTCGGCGACCACGGTGATGGCGTGTTTGTCGAAGGGGTTGTGCGCTCCCGCCGGTTCGTTGCTCGCGGGGCCGCGAGAGGTGATTGATCGAGCGAGAATTGAGCGCAAGCGTCTCGGTGGCACAATGCGACAAGCGGGCTTCCTCGCGGCCGCCGGTCTGGTGGCGCTGTCCTCTATGCGGGATCGTCTCCGAGAGGATCACGTGCGGGCCTGCGTCCTCGCCGACGCGTTCGCCGAGCGCTTTCCCGAGTCCGCGTACGACCCAGGTCGCTGCCGCACCAACGTGGTCGCGTTCGATCATCCGCGAGCGCGCGACATTGTGAGCGAGTTGGCGTCTCTCGGCGTCCACGGCGGCACGTTGGCACCGCGGCGCGCCCGATTCGTCACGCACGCGGGTATCACTGACGCGGACCTCGAGTACGCGGTCGAGACTGTGCACTCGTTCCAACTGTCGTCGTAACGAGCACGATTACCGCCGCCTCACACCACCGACACTCGACGTTTACTCCCGGAGACGACGGCGTCGACACGAACACCGAACGACAGCGCCACGTCCGCGCAACAGCAGCCACGGGCGCTGGGTCGGGGGTAGCCTGAGAACGCCGTCACGGCGCCCTATGACCAACGTTCTTCACCTTTCCACATTCATCCGACGACCGATCTTCGACCAGGACGGCGATCGCATCGGTCGAGTGCAGGACTTAGTCGCCCGTGTCGGTCTTGACGCCCACCCGCCACTCGTTGGTGTGGTGATCAGAATTGAAGGTCGCAATCTCTTCGTGCCGATCCGCAAGATTGGCGGACTCGCTGAGGGCCGCGTGCGCTTTGAGGGTCGACGCGTCGACCTTCGGCGCTTTGAGCGTCGACCAGGGGAAATTCTGCTCTCGGAGGATCTTCTCGCGCGCCACCTCATCAATCTCGTCCGCGGGCGACTGATCACCGCGAACGAAATTGAATTGGCCGAGATCGACGGGAAATGGGAAGTTGTGGGCGTCGATCCGGGTCGTCGCCCCATCGTCCGTCGCCTCCTCGGCCGTCGCCTCGGTGCGAGCGTGCCGGCGGGATCGGTCGTGGACTTCGCGTCGATCGAACCCTTCGTGAGTCACGTGCCGAGCGCGCGCCTCAAGATCCCCTACCGGAAGTTGGCCAAGCTGCACCCGGCCCAAATCGCAGACCTCGTTGAACAGGCGAGCCACGACGAAGGCGAAGAGATCATTGATGCCGTGGGCATGGACCGTGAACTCGAAGCCGACGTCTTCGAAGAGCTTGACACGACCCACCAGTTGGAATTCCTCGAGTCGCGCAGCGACGCGGACGCGGCGCGTGTCCTTGGTCGCATGGAACCGGACAACGCGGCGGACCTTATTAGTGAGATGGATCAAGAGCGTCGCCTGCCGGTGCTCGAACTCTTGCCAGAGCCGCAACAACACAAGGTGCGCCAGCTGCTCCAGTACAACCAGGATTCGGCCGGTGGACTCATGAACCCGGACTTCGTGTCCGTGCCGGCGACGGCGACCGTGGACGAGGCACTCGCGGAGATTCGTGCGTCGCGAGCTCCGGCAGAAGCGCAGAACGCGGTGTTTGTTCTCGACGAAACGGGGCAACCCGTGGGCGCCGCCCCGATCGCCGCACTCATCCGAGCGCGCGGCAAAGATCTCGCGTTGTCAGTGTCACGCACGCAGCTCGCTCACGTGCACCCGCACTGGGACGTTCTGCGTGTGTCGCGTAAAATGAGTGACTTCAACCTCACCGTTCTTCCTGTACTGGACGAGGAGCACTCCCACATGGTGGGCGTGATCACCGTCGACGACGTTCTCGAAGAATTGCTGCCGCAAGGTTGGCGTCGTGAGTTCGGTCCGTCGAGCGTGGAGGAGTGATGTCGATGATGCACGTCAACGTCTCCGTTCGGCCTGTTCAAAGGGGGTGTTTCTGAAACCCCCAAGTACCACTCAGAACCGTTCCCACACCGTGGAACGACCGCGACTGATGTGCGGGGAGGGCTGCGCCTAACTCTGTCACGTGTCGTCGTCGTCGCTCCACGCGTCACTACGAGACACCGGAAGGAGGAGGCGTGAGCAGCCCGAAGAACGACCACGACATTGCCGGCGCGTTCGGCACGATTAAAGCCCATGACGACGGCGAACGTCGTGGTGTCCGCGCACGCCTGCTGACGCTCCTTGCGATCATTGGTCCGGGCCTCATCGTCATGGTGGGTGACAATGACGCGGGTGGTGTATCCACCTACGCCCAGGCCGGCCAGAATTTCGGGTACAGCCTTCTCTGGACCCTTCCCCTACTCATCCCGGTATTGGTGGTCAACCAAGAAATGGTCGCCCGCTTAGGCGCGGTGACGGGCATTGGCCACGGACGCTTGATCCGCGAACGCATTGGTCGCATGTGGGGACATGTCTCCATCGGCTCGATTCTCCTGCTCAACTTCCTCATCATCGTCACCGAATTCATCGGGATCTCGCTGTCGATGGAGTACTTCGGCGTGTCGCCCTATGTCTCGGTCCCGGTCGCCGTCATCGCCCTCTTTGCGGTCACCGCCTCGGGTTCCTTTCGGCGGTGGGAACGCTTCATGATGCTCTTCGTCGCGGTGAATCTGGTCATGGTCCCGCTCGTGCTGCGCTCGCATATCAGCACTACGTCATTGGCTCACCACATCGTCGTCCCCGGCATCCGCGGAGGTGTGTCGTCGGCTGGGGTGCTGCTGATCATTTCCATCATTGGCACCACCGTGGCGCCGTGGCAGCTGTTCTTCCAAGAATCGAACATCGTGGACAAGCGGATCTCGCCGCGTTTCTTGAACTACGAGCGCGTGGACACGGTTCTCGGCTCCATCATTGTCGTGATTGTTGCGAGTCTTCTGATCGGCGTTACCGCCGAGGGTCTCGCGCCCCACGGAGGAACGAACGCGTACACGAACGCCCTCGATGTTGCGCGAGGTCTGGAGCGCTACGTCGGACACGGGACCGGGGCTCTATTCGCCATCATCCTCTTGAACGCGTCCATCATCGGGGCTGCCGCCGTCACTCTGGCCAGTAGCTACGCCCTCGGCGACTTGTCCCCTCGGTTCAGTCAGGGTCTCAATGCGCGGCTGCGGGACGCCAAGGGTTTCTTTGGTTTCTTTGGGGGCAGTCTCGTGGTCGCCGGCGTGATTGTTCTGCTCCCCGGCGCGCCGCTCGGACTCATCACCTTGGCGGTCCAGGCCATGTGTGGGTTGATGCTCCCGAGCACGTCCATCATGGTGCTCCTCCTCGCGAACGATCGCGCCACGCTCGGCCCCTGGGTGAATTCGCGGGCCCTCAACATGGTCGCGGTCTTCATTGTGGCGATTCTGGTGGTCCTCTCGGCGACCATGATGGTCTCCACCCTCTTCACGTCCGTCGCCGTCGTGCCACTACTCGAATGGCTGGGCGCCCTCGCGGGGGTCAGCCTGTTGGTGGGACTTCCGATTGGCTTTGTCCGCACCAAGGCGCGACCGCAGTACGACATCGACAAGTTGGACTGGCGCATGCCCCGTCTGGCCCTGCTCGACCCGCCCAATTCCTCACGCCCGCGACGGTGGTTGTTGCGCGCGAACGCGGTCTACCTGGCGGTGGCGGGCACCTTGTTGCTGGTGCGCATCATCCAGTTGGCCGTCTCCTAACGTTGCGCCATGACTTCACGAGGCACTCTTCTGATCGTGCACGCGCACCCCGACGACGAGGCCCTGTTCACGGCGGGAACGAGCTTGCACTATCACCAACGGGGCTACCGCGTCGTCGTGGTGACCTGCACCAATGGGCGTCTCGGGATTGACGATCAGTGGTTCGGTGGTGACCACCCCGAACACCACAGCGAGTGGGTACGTCGCACGCGGGCGAGCGAATTGGTGGCGTCGACGCAACTGATTGGGATCGATCGACTGATCACCCTCGGGTACAACGATTCTGGTCTTCCCGGGTGGCCGCACAATGAGGACCCCACGAGCTTCATCAACGCGGACACTGATCGCGTCGCACGACTCCTGACCGACGTGATCGATGAGGAACAGGCGTCGGTCGTGGTGACCTACGACGAGAACGGGTACTACGGGCACCCCGATCACATCAAGGCCAACGTCGTTACGCGTCGCGCGTTCGACCTCACCACCACGCCGCAGAGGCTTTTCTATCCCGTCACGCCCCGACGCGTGCTCGAAGAGTTCATCCCCGCCGCCTCGGCGCGTGGCGTCCATCTCCCTTTGTGGGTGCATGACGCCGGTGACGGGTATGACGATGCGGCGGTCGACGTCACGATCGACGCGCGCGACTACGCCGGCGCCAAGCAACAGTCCATCGCCGCCCACGCTTCGCAGGTGGACAATGCCGATCTCACATCGATGGACCCCGATTTATTCGAACTCCTCTTCGGTCGGGAGTTCTACGTGTTGGCTTTCGACCGCCGTGCCACTACGGTGCGAGGTTCAAATCTATTTGAGGGAATTCAGTGACACAGTTGACGTTCTTGGCCGTCCACGCTCATCCGGACGATGAAGCGAGCTCTACCGGAGGTACTTTCCGCGCCCTGAAGGACGAGGGCGTGCGGACGGTGCTCGTGACGTGCACGCGTGGTGAATACGGAGACGCCCTCGGGGGCGTGAAGCCCGACGAGGACGGCCATGACCCTGACGTGGTCGCGGAGTTCCGCAAGGGGGAGTTGGCGCAGGCCGTCGAGATCCTGGGTATTGATCGGTTCGTCTCCCTCGACTACCGCGACTCCGGCATGCGGGGGTGGCCCCAGAATGACGACCCGCGTTCGTTCTGGGCCACGCCGGTGTCCGACGCGGCCGAACAGCTCGCAGAGATCCTTCGTGAGGAGCGACCCCAGGTCATCATGACCTACAACGAGAACGGCTTTTACGGACACCCCGATCACATTCAGGCGAACCGCATCACGCTGGCCGCACTCGAGCTGCTCGACTACGAACCGACGCTCTATTACAACGCGATTCCGCTGTCAGTGATGGCCCAGTACCGCCAGCGCTGGGAAGAAGAGGCGCGCGCCGAGCGCGAGGCGGCACTCGCCGCCGGCAAGGAGCCCGAACAGAACGACGGCCCGCCGGTCAACGACGATGGCGAACCCTTCGAGATGGGAACGCCCGACGACGAGATCGGGGCCGCCATTGACGTCAGTGCGGTGGCGGACGCCAAGTTCGACGCGCTCGCCGCGCACCACTCGCAGATCGCCGATTCCTTCTGGATGAAGATGGGCCGCGAACGTTTCCGCGAAACCATGCGCACTGAGTGGTTCGTCCGCGTGCGCGACCCCCACGGGCGCACCGGACTCGTGGACGACCTTTTCGTCGACTACCGCTAGACGTACCTGAGTCTTAGAAACAACACGACCCCCGGCTCCTGGAGCCGGGGGTCGTGTTGTGCATGCGGGTGCTTAGTAGCGGTACGAGTCCGGCTTGTACGGTCCTTCGACCGGCACACCGATGTACTCGGCCTGCTCCTTTGAGAGCGTGGTCAGCTTGACGCCGAGGGCGTCCAGGTGCAGACGCGCCACCTTCTCGTCGAGGTGCTTCGGGAGCACGTAGACCTTCTTCTCGTAGGACGAGTTGTTGGTGTACAGCTCGATCTGCGCCATGGTCTGGTTCGTGAAGGAGTTGGACATCACGAAACTCGGGTGACCGGTCGCGTTGCCGAGGTTGAGCAGTCGACCTTCGGAGAGCACGATGATGCACTTGCCGCTCTCGAAGATCCACTTGTCCACCTGCGGCTTGATGGTCTCACGACGCACGCCCGGCAGCGCGGCGAGGCCGGCCATGTCAATCTCATTGTCGAAGTGACCGATGTTGCCAAGAATCGCCTGGTGCTTCATGCGCTGCATGTCGGCCACGGTGACGATGCCCTTGTTACCGGTGGCGGTGATGATGATGTCGGCCTGTTCGATGACGTCATCGAGAGTGGCGACCTGGTAGCCGTCCATCGCGGCCTGCAAGGCACAAATAGGGTCGATCTCGGTGATGATGACGCGAGCGCCCTGTCCGCGCAGCGACTCTGCGGATCCCTTGCCGACGTCGCCGTAGCCACAGACCACGGCCACCTTTCCGCCGATGAGAGTGTCGGTCGCGCGGTTGATGCCGTCGATCAGCGAGTGACGGCAGCCGTACTTGTTGTCGAACTTCGACTTCGTCACCGCGTCATTCACGTTGATGGCGGGGAACAGCAGCGTGCCGTCGCGCTCCATCTCGTAGAGGCGGTGCACACCGGTGGTCGTTTCTTCCGAGACGCCGATGATGCCGGGCGCCATCTTTGCGAACGTGTTTCCACCCTCGCCGATGATCTTGGCGAGCAACTGCAGGATGATCGCGTACTCCTCGGAGTCGGCCGTCTCGGGTCCGGGAACAAATCCGGCGCGCTCGAATTCGAGGCCCTTGTGGACGAGGAGGGTGGCGTCGCCACCGTCGTCGAGGATCATTGTCGGTCCGTCAAAGCCGGGCCAGCGCAGGGCCTGCTCGGTGCACCACCAGTATTCCTCGAGCGTCTCGCCCTTCCAGGCGTACACCGGCACACCCTGCGGGTTGTCGACGGTGCCATTGGGGCCGACAACAACCGCGGCGGCCGCGTGGTCTTGGGTCGAGAAGATGTTGCAGCTGACCCAGCGGACATCGGCGCCGAGGGCGACGAGCGTCTCAATGAGCACCGCAGTCTGAATCGTCATGTGCAGGGAGCCCATGATGCGGGCACCGGCGAGCGGCTTGGTGTCGCCGAATTCGCGACGCATGGCCATGAGGCCCGGCATTTCGTGCTCGGCGAGAGTGATTTCGGCCCGGCCGAACGCGGCGAGGGACAGGTCGGCGACTTTGAAGTCAAGGGAAGCAGAGGTCATGGTTCTCCTAAGGGAACGTGTTAGTGATGGGTACGTCGGCGCCGACCTCTGTCGTAAGTACGCCTACGCCAATGTTAGTTGCTTAGGCCCCGACGCGGAACTCCACGACGTCCCCGTCACGCATCACGTACTCCTTGCCTTCGATGCGTGCTTTGCCGGCGGCACGAACGGCCGCCATGGATCCCGCGGCGACGAGGTCCTCGAAGGCGACGACTTCGGCCTTGATGAAGTGCTTCTGGAAATCGGTGTGAATGACACCCGCGGCGACGGGGGCGGTGTCGCCCTGATGGATGGTCCACGCGCGCGCTTCTTTCGGTCCGGCGGTCAAGAACGTCTGAAGACCGAGGGTGTGGAAACCGACGCGCGACAATTGGTGGAGACCGGGCTCACTCTGGCCGTAGGACTCAAGAAGTTCGAGCGCCTCGTCATCGGGAAGAGTCGCGAGTTCCGACTCCAACTTGGCGCAGAGCACGATGGCGGGCGCGGGCGCCACCGAGGCCATCAGCGTCGCACGCTGGTCGTCGTTCATGAGGGTGTCTTCATCGACATTGAAGACGTAGATAAAGGGCTTGTCGGTAAGGAGGTGGAGTTCGCTGAGCAGCGTTCGGTCGAGTTCCTTGCCCGCGGTGGAGATCACGCGACCGGCGTTCAGGATCTCGCGCGCCTTCGTGATCTCCGCTAGACGTGCGGCCGCGTCACCCACGCCACGCTTCGCGTCGCGCTCGAGTCGCGAAGCCGCCTTGTCGACCGTCTGTAGGTCGGCCAGGATGAGCTCGGTCTCAATGGTGCTGACGTCGCTCGCCGGATCGACCCGACCGTCGACGTGCACCACGTCGTCATCGACGAAAGCCCGCACCACTTCACAGATGGCGTCAGACTCGCGAATAGCGGCCAAGAACTGATTACCGAGACCTTCGCCTTCGCTGGCGCCCTTCACGATGCCCGCGATATCCACGAAGGTCACCGACGCCGGTAATTCGCGTTCGGAGCCGAAGATGCCCGCGAGGACGTGCAGTCGGGGATCCGGCACGGACACGATGCCCACGTTGGGTTCGATCGTGGCGAACGGGTAATTCGCCGCGAGCACGTCGTTCTTCGTCAGAGCATTGAACAGGGTTGACTTGCCGACATTCGGGAGGCCGACGATTCCGATTGAGAGTCCCATAGCGCAGTCGAGGCTACTTGGCTCACGCGCCGTAGATTGAAGGCGTGCCGTCGTCACCTCTGCTGCAGATCAGCAGCGTGTCCAAGACCTTCGGTGGCGTGGTGGCGCTCGACACCACATCTCTCGAACTCGCCGAGGGATCCTTCACGTCACTCGTGGGCCCGTCCGGATGCGGCAAGTCAACGCTCTTCAACATCATTTCGGGACTTCTGCCGCCCGACGGGGGCAGCGTGTCCCTCGAGGGTCGTGACGTGACGGGCACGTCGGGTCACGTCGGGTACATGCTCCAAAAGGATCTATTGGTTCCCTGGCGCACGGTGATGGGCAATATCACCTTGGCGGCATCTCTCACGCGCCGCGTGACGGCGGAGGATCGAGCGCAGGCGCAGGCACAAGCCGAGCGCTACGGCCTCGGAGATTTTCTGCATCACTATCCCCGAACGCTCTCGGGTGGGATGCGTCAGCGGGTCGCCCTCATGCGCACGCTCGCGACGAACCAATCACTCCTCCTGCTCGATGAACCCTTTGGCGCGCTCGACGCGCAGACCCGGCTCGACATGCAGCAGTGGTTGCTCGAGATTTGGGCGGACCTCGGCAAGACCGTCGTCTTCGTGACGCACGACGTGGACGAGGCTCTCTTTCTGTCGGACCGCGTTCTCGTGATGTCGCCGCGACCCGGACGCGTGGTCGCCGACCTCACGGTCGACGTCGCCCGTCCCCGCACGCTGGCGACACTCACGGATCCGTCGTTCATTGAGCTCAAGCGTCGCGTGCTCGGACTCCTCCACCGAGAGAACGCGTAATGACGTCTTCGCCACAACCACCAGTCAGCGTCGTGCGCGAGAATGCACGCCGCGCCGACGCCTTCGCGCCCGCGTGGCCGTTCGCGAAACTCGCCCTCTGGTATGTCGCGTCGGTGTCACTCACCTTGCTCGTGTGGCAGTCGTGCATTTGGATCTTCCACCCCGCGCCCTACATCGTGCCGACTCCTCGGGCGACCTATGACGTCGTCGTGTCGCAGTGGTCGCAGATCTGGCCGCTCGCGCTCGGCACCTTTCGCGAGACGATCTACGGGTACGCCGCAGGGGCCGCGCTCGGCTTCCTGCTCGCGGTAGCGATGTACAAGATCCGTGTTTTTCGGTCTCTGAGTTACCCACTGATTATCGGATCGCAAGCGATTCCGATCATCGCACTGGCACCCATTCTGGTGCTCGTGATCGGCTTCAACATCTATCCGACCATCATCGTCGTGACGTGGATCGTGTTCTTTCCCGTGACCATCAATACGCTGGACGGATTTCTCAATCTCGATCCCGATCTCTTGAATCTGACAAGGGTTTTGGGCGCCACGCGAGGTCGGAGATTCTGGTTCGTGGAGCTCCCGGGCGTCGTCACGCCTCTGTTCAGTGGGCTCAAGATTGGTGCCGCCTACGCCGTCACGGGCGCGATCATCGGTGAGCAAGCGGCCTCCAGCGGACCGTCCCTCTACCAGTTCCAGGTCGCCGCGAATAATCAGAGCCGAACCGACCTCGTGTACGGAATCACGATCGTCATGATGATCATCGGCTTGTTGTGGTTCGCGGTCGTGACGGGGCTTGATCGAATTTTCACACCGTGGAAGTACCGCGCGACGGCCCGACGCTGGTTTCGGCGTGATAAAACGAGAAATGCGTCGTTGACGACGAACGACTAAGGAGCTCAGTTGAAGTACCGTCTCGGTTCGCTCGCCCTGGTGGGTGTCCTACTTCTGGCGCCACTGTTCGTGGCCAGTTACTCATCAGCCTCGGCCAGTGCGACGTCTTTGCACTCGCTGACCTTCGCCTACGACTGGCCGGGTCCGGACATGGAGATCATTCCGGTGCTGGTGGCGAAGGAGAAGGGCTACTTCGCCAAAGCCGGTCTCAATGTCTCGATCAAGTTCCCGCCGAACACGTCAACCACGATCAAGATGCTGACCACCGGGTCCGCGGACGTGGGCCTCGTGACGACCGCCGACCTCGTGAGCGCGGTGGACGCGAGCGTGCCGGTGACCTCGATTGCCAACTACTCCATGAGTAACAACTGGGGACTGTTCACCAAGCCGGGCACCAAGTTGTCACTGAGCCAGCTCAAGGGCAAGACGGTGTTCTCCTTCGGCGACAACTGGACCGCCACCATGCTTCCGTTCGTCTTCAAGAAGGCGGGCGTGAGTGCAAGCAGCGTGAAGGTTGTCACGTCGACCAATGACATCCCGCTGTTGTTGAACGGACGCGTAAATTTCTCCACGAACACCACGAACTACGAAATCCCGGGTATCGAGGGCGCTGACAAGGGCCAGCAGCCGGGCGAAGTGCTGACGGGTGCCGCCATCGGTGTTCCCAACATTCCGATTTGGGACTACGCGACGAGCAAGAGCGTCGAGTCCTCCAGCGGCAAGTACCTCACCGCCTTCCTGAGTGCGTTGAAGCAGGCCACCGCGTGGGCGGCCGCGAATCCGGATGCGGCCGCGACATTGTTCGACAAGGCCTACCCGTCGAGTGGTTACACGAACGCCTACAACCTCAGCGGTTGGAAGTTGACGGTGCCGTTGCTCACGAACGCAAAGGGTCAGTACTTCGTTGAGACCGACGCCCAGTGGACCGAATTGACCAGTGCGATGAAGGCGGTCAAGGAGATCACCTCGCAGCCGTCGCCGAGCTCGCTCTACACGAACAAGTACCAGCCCGCGGCGTGACGTCAAGTACTCCCCGCGTGGGAGTCGTGGGCGGTGCGAACGTCGATCTCATCGCGTCCTGCGAAGAATTGCCGACGCCGGGAGCGACCATTCTCGCCCGGTCGCTGCGTCAGTTGCCGGGTGGGAAGGGGGCCAACCAGGCCGTTGCTCTCGCGGCACTGGGTGCGGTGACGTCGTTCATCGGGTGTCTTGGCGACGACGAAAATGGTCGCTGGCTCGCGCGACACCTCGCTGACCGCGGCGTCAGTACGGACCTGATGACGTACAGCGCCACCCACACCGGCGTCGCGCTGATCCCCGTCGATGACGCGGGCGAGAACATGATCATCGTCGTTCCTGGCGCGAACGCCGAGATATCTCTTTCGACCACACCCCTCGAGGACTTCGACGTGGTGCTGGCCCAGCTGGAATCACCGCTCGACGTCGTCACGGAAGCGGCCCGCCGGTCGCGCGCCTTTGTTCTGAACGCCGCGCCACGAAGAGCGATCCCACTCGATCTCGCCACTTCGTGCGACGTGATCATCGTGAACGAAATTGAGGCCACCGCATTGGACCTCTCTGTCCTCGAACACTGCGTGGTGACTCTGGGTGCCCGCGGTGCCGTCACCTTTTGCCGCGGCCGCGAGGTGGCGTCGGCCACACCGCCCTCTGTCGATGTTCTCGATACTGTGGGCGCGGGTGATGCGTTCTGTGCGGCGTACACCTTGCAGTTCGCGATGGGTGCCTCGCTCGACGATGCGCTCCGGTACGCCGTCGTGGCGGGTGCGCTCGCGACGCGGGGCGTCGGCGCGCAGGGCGCGCTCCCCACTGACGAGGAGGTCCGAGAATGGCTGTGACGCGCGTGGTGATTGACACTGATCCCGGCGTTGATGACGCGATCGCAATCTTCCTGGCGCTCGCGAGTCCGGAGATGGATGTGGTCGGCATCACGACGGTCTCGGGCAACGTGAACGTGGAAAAGACCACGCTGAATGCCCGTCGCCTTCTTGACCTGGTGGGTCGATCGGACATTCCGGTGGCGCGCGGCGCCGCTACGTCGCTGTCGGGTGTGGCCGGGAGTGACGTCAGTCACGTGCACGGAGACGACGGACTGGGCTGCTTGGTGTGGCCCGAGCCTGAGATCAAGGAAGCCACGGAATCGGCCGTGGATCTCCTGCATCGCCTCACCCACGAGGGGCCGCTCACGGTGATTGCGATTGGCCCTCTCACAAATCTCGCGGAGTGGATCGAGGCCTATCCCGAGGACGTCGCGAAAGTAGAGCGCGTGGTCGTGATGGGCGGCGCGTCGTTTCACGGCAACGTCACCGCGGCCGCCGAATTCAATGTGTGGGCCGACCCGGAGGCCGCCGCCGTCACATTTTCCGCTCGCTGGCCGCTGGTCGTGCTGCCTCTTGACGTCACCCATCAGGCGACGATCGGCGATGACGATTTCGCATTCTTCCGTTCACTCGGCAGCGAGGTTGGCCGCCGGTGTGCGGACATGCTCGAGCCCTACGCCGTCTTCCACGATGGCGTCTACGGCAGTCGCGATGTTGTGATGCACGACGCGCTCGCCGTCTACGAGGTCATCGACCCGACGGCCATTGAAAAACAGGGCGCCACAGTCCAGGTCGAAACAGCGGGGGAGTACTCGCGCGGCGCCACGTGGTTCGATCGCGGACGAGAACACGCGGAGAGTTCTCTGCGAGTGGGGACGCTGGTCGATAACGACGCATTCGTGCGCCTGCTCCGGGAGCGTGTGCGGGTTTTCCCGTAAACACCGGGGAGGCGCCACACCGGATCCGCGTCAGGTTCGGATCCGGTGTGGCGGAACTTAGGCGATCTCCCGAAGGACACCGTCTTCGATTTCGAGACGACGATCGGCTTGTTTCGCCACTGATTCGTCGTGCGTCACCACCAGAACGGTGGCGTCCTGTGTTGTGGCGGTAGCCCGGAGGAGCGCCACGATTCTTTGGCCGGTGGCGCGATCGAGGGATCCCGTTGGTTCATCAGCCAAAATCAATGGCGGTTGATTGGCGAAGGCCCGCGCAATCGCGACGCGCTGTTGCTCACCACCCGAGAGTTTGGCCGGACGGCGATTCGCCTTGTCACCCGTGAGTCCCACCATGGTGAGCATCTCTTCCGCGCGGGCCGCGCGTTGCGCCTTCGGGTAATTGGCGAACTCCAACGACAACATCACGTTCTCACGGGCCGTGAGGTTGGGGATCAAGTTGAACTGTTGGAACACAAAGCCGACCTGCTTCGCGCGGAAATGCGTGCGTTCGGACTCGCTCAGGCTGGCCAGTTCTTTGCCGTCGAGAGAGAGGCTGCCGCTGTCGGGGGCGTCCAACAGTCCGAGCAGGGAGAGCAACGTGGACTTTCCGCTTCCCGAGGGTCCGATGATGGCCACCATCTCACCCGACCGGGCCTCGAAGGACACGTCCTTCACCGCGGTGACATCTCCCGCGCCCGATGAAAATGACTTCTTCAAATTCGAAATGGTCAGCATTACTCACTCCTCAAGACTTCAGCGGGACGAACACGAGCGATGTTGGCGACGGCCACCGATGACCCCACCGCGGCCACCAGAAGGGCGATCAGAAGGGCCACGAGCAGCGTCGAGAAACCAATCGACGTTTGGACGCTGGTGATGGCGTGCCCGAAACCTCGCGCGCCAAAGTGAAAGCCGCCACTGGAACCACCGCCAGGAAGGCTGCCACCGGGGAACCCGCCGCCCGGAAAGCCGCCATCACGGCTGAAACCACTCGACGAGGAGCTCGAGGCATTCGTGACCAGGGTGCTCGTGATGGGATTAGCCAGCACGATGCCGATCAAGAATCCGAAGAATGAGCCGAGGAGCGTGAACGTTGTCGCCTCCGCGATGAACTGGCGCATCACACTCGAGCTCTTGGCGCCGAGGGCTTTGAGGACGCCGATCTCGCGACGACGTTCGCGGACGATCATCAGCATGGACAACAGCAGAATGATGCCCGCGCCCACCACGGTCCCGAGCAGCGTGTAGGTCGAGATGGTCTTCACCGAATTGAGAGGCGCTAGTTGCTGCTCGGCCTGCTGCTGTGCATTGGTGACGTCGGCTGCCGAACCCAGTTGGGCCTTGATTTTTGCCTGCACCGCGCTGACGTTGTCGACGGAGTCGACGTAGACCGTGGCGCTGTCGACGTCGTTCGCATTGCCGGATAGCTTTTGAACAGTCGCGAGGGGCATGAGGACGTCGCTATTGGCGAACGTGGACTGGGCGTTGTAGATCCCGATGACCGTGATCTTCGTGTTCCATGCCGTGAAGGTGCTGCCCACCTTTAGCGAATTCGTCGACGCCAAGGTCTTGCCCACGATTGCGACGTCCGCCGTCGAGGTGCCGGAGAAACTTGAACCCGACACCAGCGTTTCGGTGCCGCCGCCATTGGCTCCACCGACGAGAGCCTGTCCGGGCGTCGTGGTGCCCACCACGCGAACGGGCGGCGTGAACGTGCCGGAGCTGCCACCGGGAAAGCCGCCGGAGCCGCCGAATCCGCCGCTGAACTGCCCCCCGAGTGATCCGCTCGGCGTTGGCGCTGTCAAAGAGGTGTCGGACGAGGTCAGGCGTTGCGTCAAGGTGCTGGTCACGGAGGTGACGTGGCGAATAGATGAGATGTCACTGATCTGTGTCGTTGTGAGAGGTGTGCCCCCTCCGGAGAAACCAAAGAATCCCGCGGGCGACACCGAGATGGTGTTCCCGGTACTAGCTCGCACGGACTCGATCTTCTTGTTGACCGCGTCACGTGCGACGAGCATGGAAATCGACAGCGCGATGGCCACGGTGAGAATCGCGACGATACCGACTGTTCGAATGGAATTCCTGAAGGTGTTCTTCACACCTCGCGTAATGGCGTTCACAACACAAGTCCCATCTCTGACGAAGTGAGAGAAGTCTGGACCGCTCGTCCGTGAATCCGGTGAGAGAACTCTAAAGATTCACTAAAAATGTCAAAGAGTCTGGGGCTATCGTCCACGGGTAATGAACACCGTCGCCTACCCCAGTAGCTGGCCCGCCGAGGATGGTGGCGCTCAACGCCTCCAAGTGAGCCCTACCGGCGTCGAGCCCCGCATCGAAGGAACGCCCATCGTGACCACGCGGGATCTTCTCGTCGGCACGATGGTGGTCACCCGCGAGCCCGGGGAAGTCTTCTTGCTCTGTCACAGCGGCGGCGACGATGCCGTGAGCTGGGTCGAACAAATCGATCCCGACACTCTGGCGCCGTTGGCTCGATCGCGGGACTTGCCGGCGGGCCCGACGTGGCCCGGCGGGTTGGCGGTTCACGCGAACGGTTTTCTGTACGTCGTGTTTGGTCGATTCGCCCACAAACTTTCCCCCGCACTCGATGTGGTGGCGTCCTGTGAGCTGCCCCGCGATCTTCCGTACAACTCCTTCGTGATTTTGGGCGATGGCTCTCTCGCGACGAAGAACTTTGGTGGTGCGCGCCCGGGATACGAGACGTCACACCTCGAAGCGGATACCGAACTCGTCATCCTTCATCCGGATGACCTGCGTATCGTGGCGTCCGCGATTCTGCCGGAAGCGTCCATCGCGCGACTGAGCGCGGTCGACAACGAGATTTTCGTGGTCGGGGTGGAGTCGCTGTGGACTCTCACGTGGGACCCGTCAGTGCAAGAGTTGTTCGTTGACGCCGCGCGTGCCGTCGCGTACCGACGAGACGGAGAGGGCTACGGCTGGGACCCCGTCATCACGGAGAGTGATGTCTGGTTCCTCAACAACGGTCAGGGCAGTGAACGCTTCGACGGGTCGCTAGCCGGCCACGGGACTGCAACGGTGCCACAGTGTCTCGTTCGGGTGAGTCGTCTCGATGGTTCGGTCACTCGTTTGGAGGTCACGTCGGCTCCCGGAGGCTTGGTCGCGAATCCACCGGCGATTGATCCGAACCGCCATATCGCCGTCGGCTACGACTCCGGAAATCGCGTCGTGACGGCCTGGTCCTACGAGTCGGAACCTCGCGTTCTCTGGACGACATCACTCGGTCACGGATCACACCCGCTCGTGCTGCCCGAACAGGGTCTCGTGGTTCTCGGAGATTTCGTGGAAATGGGCCGAAACGAAGACGTTGTCATTCTCGATCTCGCTTCGGGTGACGAACGCTGCCGGGTGATGTCGGGATCGCCGATTCAATCGGTTCTGTTTCCCGCGGTTGGTGACGACAACTCGATCTACATCGTCTCGTTCCTCGCGCTCACGAAAGTGACGTGGGCGGCGTGAGGACGGTGTCGTTTTCGACACACAGAAGGTAGGGAAGAGAACGTGATGATCGATCAGACGACTACAGCTTCTCCCGCGGCCACTGGCGTGCTCCTCATTTTGTGCGTCGTGATTGTGATCATGGTGCGGAGGGGGCGTGCAACCGGGGCGACGGCGGGGCTCGTCAAAGGCGAACGCGCTCGCCCCATCGGTATCACCATGCTCGACCCTCTCTTGAGCGTCATCGTGATCGGATCGGTGGCCGCCCATCTCGTGACGCTCGGTGCCACACATGTGATTGTCGCGATAGTGGGGGGAATTGCCGGCGTGGCGATCGGCGTCGCTCGCGCGAAGGTCATGTACGTACGGAGGATTCCCGGATCAAACAACATTGTGCTGCGTCGCAGTGCGATTGAATACGGGCTCTTGCTCCTCCTGGTTGTTCTTCGAACCGTCGAGGGTTCCATTGAGCACTCGTCCGCGTCGTGGGCATCACTGGTGCTGACGTCGTTGGTCTATTTGGCTCTCGTCGAAGCCATCGTGAGGGCAGGCATCATCGTTTACAGGTTC
>CAIQPR010000004.1 GCA_903873775.1 uncultured Actinomycetes bacterium | reverse complement strand
GTACCAAGACGGGATTGTCCGAGCACGCGTAATCAATTTCCACACAGATTCGCGTGGTGCGGCGATGTCGATCGAGAGCGTCTCGGACGCGATTATCGTCATCGCGGTTCTCGATCTTTCGACGTTGCGGCGAAGAGGCCTCGCCACACACTGACGGTGCCGTCCGACAAAGCTCCGGCGAAATTGATCATCCGCGTAATGCCGTCGTCGATCAGTTGAGGGAGAACCGGGAGTGGTTGATTCTCCGCGAATGATGCCGTGAACCACTCCCTCACCCATGAGGTTTCGTCGACCCATTCAAGAGACGCGAATCCTGCGTCACAGATCACCGTGTGCAGATCGTCGGGTGTGACGAGGAAGCTATCGCTTCCATCGATGGACCACGGCATCGGCCAGGTGGGCTGCTGTTCGCTGACGCGGCAGACCTCCCAAACCGCGAGTCGAGCGTGGGGTGCGAGCCGTGTTGCAATCTCGGAGAACCACGTCCGCTTGTCGGCGACGCTCATCTGGACATGCATGGTGAATGCCGCGTCAAATGGCGTGTCGTTGTCGAACTCAGCGAGATCTACATGGCGGAAAGCAACGAGGTGGTCAAGGCCGCAGCGACGTGTGAGTTCCTCCGCCGCTTCGACGTAGGGTCCCGCAGTGTCAATACCAACAACGGCACATCCCGCGACTTGGGCGACCCGCCGCGCCGGTCCTCCGAAACCGGATCCGACATCCAGTACTCGCTGCGCGGGACTGAGCTCAAGGCCCGTGATGATTCGATCGACGGCTTCAATGCCCCCAATGTGGTACTGATCGATGGCACGGAGATCCTCGACGCTCGGTGTGCCCGTAGCGACATCGGGCGCTAGTTGATCAATGGTGATGATGAGATTCTTTTCGGTGTACGTCATAGAAATGTCCTTTCGTGCGGTTGAAGAGAGAGGTGCTGCGTTGCGAGTTGCCAGCATTCATTTCGTCGAGTTGTTACTTGCCGACGATCTGTGATGGTTCGAACATCGCGGTTGGAGGTTGCGCGGGTAAGAAGTACGCCGCGGCAACTGCACCGAATGCAGCGACCGATCCCGCAACGAGACTTGCCGTCGACAGGCCATCCATGAAGGCATTCGTTGAAGCGACGCGGATGGCCTCGCCGAGAATCGGATGGCCGAGGTCGGTGCTGTGTTGCGCCACGACCTGCGCGGCCCCGACTGACTCTTTGGCGATGCGTGCGGCTGACCCGGGAATCGCGGAAGGTAGGTGTGCACCGAGGCGAGACCCGTAAATGGATGCGAAGACGCTGCCGATAACGGCGACGCCCAACGTGCCGCCCAAGAGGCGAGTGGAGTCATTGACGGCAGACCCCACACCAGCCTTTCCGAGTGAGACGGCACCCATGATCGAGTCTGTGGCCGGGGCCGACGTAAATCCCATGCCGATGCCGTAGAGGAGCATCTGAAGCGCGATAATCCAATACGCCGTTGTCGATGTGAGGGTGAGTCCTTCCCAAAAGTAAAAGCCAGAAATGGCCAGAAGACCCATTCCCACGATGAGCTTCGTGCCAACTTTGACGGCGAGGGGCGTCCCAATCACCGAGCCGACGCCGACTGCGAGTGCGACAGGGAGGGTGTGAACCCCGGCGGAGAGGGGGCTCCACCCACGAATGAATTGCATGTACTGGATGATGAGGAATATGAAGCCGAACAGGGTGAAGAACGCTACGGTCACCGAACCACTCGCGACGCTGAATCGCAAATTTTGGAAGATTCTGATGTCCAGCATCGGCTCCTGTTGGCGTCGCTCCCACGCGACGAATGCGAGCACGAGAATGGCGCTCAAAAGGTATCCAGTCACAGATCTCGCGGCTCCCCAGCCGTACGTCGGGGCCTCGATGATTGTGTACACGAGTGTCGCCATAAATGCGGCGGACAACATCAATCCTCCGACGTCGGTGTGCTTCGCTTCAATGTCGCGCGACGAGGGGACCGTGGCGGCAACAAGTACGAAAGCGATCGCGGCCACGGGCCCCATCGAAAAGAAGATGCTGGACCACGCGAAGTGCTCGAGGAGAAATCCTCCCGCAATAGGACCGAGAGCAATCGCCGCCCCCGCGGTCGCACCCCACGCACCAATCGCTTTCGCTCGTTCGGCGCGACCAGTGAACACGTTGGAAATGATGGATAACGTGGCCGGAAAGGTCATCGCTGCTCCGAGGCCCATCACCGCACGTGCCGCAATGAGTGCCTCGGCACTGTGTGTGAATCCCCCAGCAACGCTGGCCGCGCCAAAGATGGCGAGACCGCTAAGGAGGACTCGTTTGCGACCGAATCGATCGGACAAGCTTCCCATCGTGAGGAGAAACGCGGCGAACACCAAGTTGTAGGCATCAACGATCCACTGGAGTTGGTTGGTCGAAGCGTGCAAGTCCTTCACGAGCACGGGTAACGCAACGTTGACCATGGTGGTTTCAAGATTGATGAGCAGGGCCGCTGCGAGCAGCGATACGAGAATCATCGCTGGTGACTTCACTGTCTTTGTGGTCGTTGAAGTCATGTGAGGGACATGCTGAGTGGTTGCTGTCATCGAGCGACCTTTGATCTGGCGGTCACGGCTGACAGCACCACTGCGTGAGTGGTGCGAATAATGTCGCATACGACTTCATTCGCCGGTGAGTGGGCATTACGTCGTTGCACGGGCATCCTCCTGGTGTAAAATGTAGGTACATCACAATGTGATGCACGTACATTACACATAAAAAGGTGCATATGCAACATAACCAGCCCGTTGAGACTCTCGTAGAAACGATGCTCGAAAGTTGCATGGGTTCGCGCGTTGGTCGTTTGCATCGCCTCGTGGATCGTCAGTTCGACCAACATCTTCGGCCCTTGGGCTTGTCTGTTCCTCAGATGGAGGTCTTGTCCGCACTGACATTGATCGGGAGGCCCGTTAAGCCATCGTTCTTGGCCGATGTGTTGAGTATGGAGCGTTCGACAATGAGTCGGAACCTTTCGATCATGCAAGAACGCGGTTGGGTGGAGCCAGGTGACGTCTCGGCGACGGGGCGCTCGATGTCGGTGGTGATCAGCCGAGAGGGAGTGCTCAAGCTGGAGTCCGCCGAGACGGCGTGGCGGGAGGCACAAGAGGCCGTCGTTGCTGCACTCGGAACCGATGCTCCTAGCACGCTCGATGACTGGCTCAATAAATTGGTGGCGGATCGTTAGGTCAAGGTGTCGCGCTCATCACCGCAAAGGCCCGATTCAACTGTGCCAATCCTGATGATCCAATAGACGTAGAACGCCTCTTACGTTCGCACCGTGCGACGCACACACTCGCTCATTGCTAGTCGTTTGTTGCGTCCTCTTCGACGAGTGATCTGAGCACATCCTCGAGGGCGTCGAGACTCGCATCTTGACCGTTGTCGCCGTCCCCATTCGCCGATGCGAGGGCCCGGGTCATGTGTGCTCGTCCCTCGGCATCTCGAAACGCGACGGTGAGAGTGAGCGTGGTGACGCCGTCGCTCTCCCTGATCTCGTGTGTC
>CAIQPR010000003.1 GCA_903873775.1 uncultured Actinomycetes bacterium | reverse complement strand
CGGATGCGTGTCGAGAATGGTGCGTAGTGAGTTCTCGCTGACCTACGCTCGATCGACGTGCGAACTCGTGGCCTGCTCTCTCTCGCGTGGGCGTCCACACTCGATCTTTTCGACCAGACGACCGCCTTCGGGAGACTCGCGCTCGTCCACGTGTTGATGATGGCGGGGGACACCTTCGTCACGATCTCCTTGGCGGGGTCCCTGTTCTTCTCGGTATCGCCGACGGAGGCGAAGTCCAAGGTTCTCGCGTACTTGTTGTTGACGATCGCGCCGTTCGCCGTGGTCTCGCCTCTCCTCGGACCCTTGATCGATCGTTCGTCGTCGGGGCGGCGTTCGCTCGTGGCGATTTCGGCTCTCGCCCGGGCCGTGTTGTGCTTTGTGATGAGTCAGCATTTGGAAGGCTGGGTGCTCTTTCCCCTCGCGTTCTGCGTGCTCGTGTCGTCAAAGCTCTACGTCGTCACACGCGGCACCTTGGTTCCCGAAATGGCACGCACGGATCAATTCGCTGAGCACGCTCGAGGTGTGGACGCCCAGGGCTGGCCCGCGGGTCGCGCCGGCGTTGAACCCGGTTTCGCTGGCTTCAACGCCCAGTTGACCTTGCTCGGCACGATGATCGGGTTGGTCGCGGGATTCGTGGGCGTTGGGGTATTGAAGGGCGTCGGCGCCCCCGCGGTCCTCGTCGTCGCCGGCGTGATTTTTCTCGTCGCCACGGTGGCGAGTTTGCGCCTTCGACGCTCCACGGCGCGACGCCCTCCACGTAATCCGGCTCTCGCGCCCGTCGAACGAGACCTGCAGGTTCTCCAGCCGAACGGCGACGTGGAGGTCACCTGGGGCTTGACGGCTACGGCCATCATTCGGTTCTCCGTGGGATTCACGACATTCCTTCTGGCCTTCGGACTTCGACGAACGCACGCCGGTCTCGGATGGTTCGCGACCGCACTTATCTTGAGCGGCGTTGGCGCGCTCGCTGGTCTCGGACTGGTGACCCGGGTGAGGAACCGTGTGCCGGAGTCGACATTGTTGACCGTGTCACTCCTCGCCATCGCCGTTGGTGCGGGACTCGCCACCCAAGACGCGACAACCTTCGTGCAGGTGCTGCTCGCCGCGTGGTTGGGCTGTGCCGCCGCGATTGCGCAACCCAGCTTTGATGCGATCACGCAACGACACGTTCCCGAGGGTGCCCAAGGTCAAACATTCGCCCGATTCGCGGTGCGCCAACAATTGCTCTGGGTGATCGGGGCCACGATTCCCGTGGCGATCGCGATGTCCTTCACCACGGGGGACGCGGTGGTGGCCGTGCTGGCGGGTATCACCGGCGTGGTCTACGGCGTGGGACGACGGATGGTGGCGAACTAATCCTTCGCGCGCATGCGCATCGCCGAGACGAAATGCAAAAGACCCCGGCTCGCTGCGGCGAGCCGGGGTCTTTTGTGAAAGGAACTAGCCGAGACGCTTCTCGAGCGCGTCGACTTCGTCGTGCAGCGCTTGGGGGAGGCGGTCCCCGAACATCGCGAAGTGCTCACGAATGCTCGGCACTTCCGCGCGCCACTCGTCGACGTTGACGTTCAACAACTCGGTGACGTCCTGTTCGTTGATGTTGAGGCCCTCGAGGTTCAGAGACGCGCGCGTCGGCACGTAGCCAATGGCGGTCTCGTCCGCCTCACCGCGCTCGGCGCAACGCTCGAAGATCCACTCGAGCACACGGCTGTTTTCGCCGTAACCCGGCCACAGCCAACGGCCGTCCTCGCCCTTGCGGAACCAGTTGACGTAGAAGATCTTCGGCAGGGCGTCCGCGCTGCTCGCGGCACCGACCTTCAACCAGTGGTTGAAGTAGTCCGCCATGTTGTACCCACAGAACGGCAGCATCGCGAAGGGGTCGCGGCGCAGGTTGCCCACAGCACCCGCGGCCGCCGCCGTGGTTTCCGAGGACATCGTGGCGCCGAGGAAAACGCCGTGCTGCCAGTTGAAGGACTGGAACACGAGCGGAATCACGCTGCCCCGACGGCCACCGAAGAGAACGGCGTCAATCGGCACACCGGCCGGGTCTTCCCATTCGGCCGCGATGGCGGGGTCCTGGGCGGCGGGTGCGGTGAAGCGGGAGTTCGGGTGCGCGGCGGGCGTGCCGAGTTCCTTCGACCACGCCTGGCCCTTCCAGTCGGTCAGACCGGCCGGCGGCTCGCCCATGCCTTCCCACCAGACGTCGCCGTCCGCGGTGAGCGCGGTGTTGGTGAAGATCGTGTTGGCCTCCACGGAGTACATCGCGTTGGGGTTGGTCTCCATGTTGGTACCGGGCGCGACGCCGAAGAAACCGGCCTCCGGGTTGATCGCGTACAGGCGACCGTCCGGACCGGGCTTCATCCAGCAAATGTCGTCGCCGACCGTTTCGACCTTCCACCCCGGCAGGGTGGGGATCAACATCGCGAGGTTCGTCTTGCCACAGGCGCTCGGGAAGGCCGCGGTGATGTAGCGCGTCTCGCCGGCGGGGCTCGTGAGCTTCAGGATCAGCATGTGCTCGGCGAGCCAGCCCGCGTCGCGGGCCATCGTCGACGCAATACGCAGAGCGAAGCACTTCTTGCCGAGCAGCGCGTTGCCGCCGTAGCCGGACCCGAAGGAGATGATTTCCTTGGTCTCGGGGAAGTGGACGATGTACTTGTTCTCGGCGTTGCTCGGCCACGGGACGTCGGTGACGCCCTCGTTGAGGGGCATGCCGACCGAGTGCAGACACGGCACGAATTCGCCGTTGTCGCCCAAGACCTCAAGGGCGCCCTTGCCCATGCGCGTCATGATGCGCATCGACACGGCGACATATGCGGAGTCCGTGAGCTCCACACCAATGTGCGCGATGCTCGAACCGAGAGGTC
The DNA here is from genome assembly GCA_903873775.1 of uncultured Actinomycetes bacterium. GTDB lineage: Bacteria > Actinomycetota > Acidimicrobiia > Acidimicrobiales > RAAP-2 > RAAP-2. The sequence goes on along the minus strand of CAIQPR010000003.1, from coordinate 60,353 downwards.
CCATGGAGAAGGGCACCACGTACATGGTGCGGCCCTTCATGCAACCCTTGAACAATCCGTTCAGGGTCGCACGCATCTCGGCCGGTGCGGTCCAGTTGTTCGTCGGACCGGCGTCGATCTCATTTTCCGAGCAGATGAACGTGCGGTCTTCGACACGCGCGACGTCGCCGGGATCCGAGCACGCGTAGTAGCTATTCGGACGCTTGGCGTCGGACAATTTCGTAAACGTGCCGTTGTCGACGAGAAGTTGGCACAATGCGTCGTACTCTTCGGCAGAACCATCGCACCAGTGGATACGATCAGGTGTAGTGAGTGCCGCGACGTCTTCGACCCAGTCGAGTAGACGCTTGTTGTTGGTGGGTGTGGTCACTGCGGTTACCTCCGGTTGCTGTTCGTCATTCTTCGACGAGTCTGTGGTGGGTGTCAGCGTTGCCCGCGCGTAACGACCCACCTGCTCCCGATCGGGAACTCGTGCGGCGCGAGGATGCCGTACTGGAGCGTATCGCTGCCATCGTTGGTCGGCGCAACATTCCCGACGGAGAAGTTCACGTGGGCGACGACGCGGCCGTTTTGGCCCCCGTGGTCGGGGAAACCCTTATTTCTACAGACATCACAGTTTTAGGGGTTCATCTCGACCCCGCACTATTTCCATTGGAAGACTTGGGCTTCAAGGCGGTTGCGTCCGCGGTGTCGGATCTCGCGGCCATGGGGGGCCGCCCGCGTGCCGCCGTGGTCGCGGTGACCTCACCTCCGGGCACGGATCTTGAAGAACTGCACCGTGGCATTGCCGACGCGGCGTCGATGACCGAGTGCCCCATTGTCGGGGGCGACCTCACACGCGGCAGCGATGTCTCGGTCGCCGTCACGGTTCTCGGCGAAACACCCGGTCGCGGGTCGGTGTTGCGCAGCGGCGCTCGCCCCGGGGACACCATTCTCGTGACCGGTCCGCTTGGTCGCTCGGCCGCCGGACTCCGGCGCCGGCGCGCGGGGGCCCCGCTCGACGATCCTTTAGTCGTCGCGCACCGTCGGCCCTGGCCGCGTCTCGCAGAAGGCATCGCGGCGCGCCACGCCGGCGTCAACGCAATGATGGACCTTTCGGATGGGCTCGGACTCGACCTGCATCGTTTGGCCCACGCGTCGCGGGTTGGTTTTAGGTTGACCGATGTGCCCGTGGCCGAGGACGCCACCCTGGAGGAAGCTCTTGGTGGGGGTGAGGACTACGAGTTGCTCATGGTGACGAGCGACCCGGATCGCCTCAAGGCCATCTTCTACAGTCGCGGGCTGCGTACACCCATCGACATTGGCGTCGTGGTGCGTGACGTGGCGCACCGCACGTGGCGTGATAAGTACTTAGAGCCCACGGGATGGCAGCACCAACTGTAAGTACTCAGCGATAGATGCAGGGGCACGCGCGCGACACGCGCGAAGGAACTACGCCGCGGGGATGTTGCGGCGCGTCGGCTTCTGGATCTTGCCCGAACGCAGGCAACCCGTGCAGACGTTGACGCGCTTCGGGGATCCGGCCACCACGGCGCGCACGCGCTGGATGTTCGGGTTCCAACGACGCTTGGTGCGACGGTGAGAGTGGGAGACGTTCATACCGAAGTTCGGCTTCTTGCCGCAGATCTCGCAGACGGATGCCATGTGAACGTATCTCCTTGTAGCGGGCGCGACGATTGTCGTCGAGCCGTCGTGAACCGGATGACCATTGTAGCATCGGAGCCAATGCCTGCACCCTCCACGCTGACCGCCGCCGATTTTCGCGACGTGGTCACTACGTACGCCGAACTTCTGAGGGCCCACAAAGACGTCATCAATCGACTAAATGTTTACCCCGTCCCCGACGGCGACACCGGCACGAACATGACGCTCACGCTCGAATCCGTGGTGAGTGAATTGGCCGACGCCGGTGACAATCCCGACATGGAAGCCGTCTGTCGTGCGGTGGCCCACGGCTCCCTCATGGGTGCGCGCGGCAATTCCGGGGTCATTTTGTCCCAGCTCCTGCGGGGACTGGTGGAGAAATTTAAGGTCGCCGGGGAAATCACGCCCACTCTCCTGGCCGAGGCCCTGACGCACGCCGACGAGTTGGCGCGCCAGGCGGTCGTGCGACCGATTGAGGGGACTATTTTGTCGGTGGCCCGGGCCGCCGCGGTGGGTGCGCGCGCGGCGACGGGCTCCCTCGAAGCACTGGTGCGTTCGTCGCGAGGTGCCGCCGCCGCCGCTCTCGCCAATACGCCGGAACAACTTCCCGTCCTCAAGCAGGCCGGCGTCGTCGACTCCGGCGGCACGGGACTCCTGCTCCTCATGGACGCGTTCTGTCACCAGGTGACGGGAGACCCGCTGCCCGTGGCACCTCCGGTCGAGGACATTGTGGTGTCGATCCACGAAGAGCCGGCGAAGAAGGAACACGGTGACGTCGCCGATCTGCGGTATGAGGTGATGTACCTGCTCGACGCCGATGACAGCAAGATTGCGGCCTTCAAGGATGTCTGGGCCGGTATAGGTGATTCCATCGTGGTCGTCGGCGGCGACGGTCTCTACAACTGCCACATTCACACCGACGACATTGGTGCGTCCATCGAGGCGGCTCTCGACGCTGGTCGACCGCGCGAGATTCGCGTGACCGACCTCTCGGAACAGGTCATAGAAGAGCGCTGGGTGCGCGAGGGCGCGGCGGATCAGCCCGAGACCATCGAAGGCGAGGCGCCGGCCACCGCGGTGGTCGCCGTGGTCGTCGGGGACGGCGTGGGTCGTATTTTCCGGTCCCTCGGTGTGCGCGTGCTGGTCAAGGGTGGTCAATCCATGAATCCGTCGACGGCGGAACTTGTTGACGCCGTGCGGGCGACGGGCTCGTCCGCCGTGGTGATCCTTCCGAACAACAAGAACATTCGACCGGTCGCCGAGCAGGTCGCCGCGTTAGTGGATATTCCGGTGCGCGTGGTGCCGACCAATTCGATCGTCGAAGGTTTTGCGGCGCTGTTGAATTACGACCCCAACGCCACCGCGGAGGTGAACGGCGATGCCATGACCGCCTCGTCCGCCCACGTCATCGCCGCCGAAGTGACCCAAGCGGTCCGCGACACCACCACCGACGCCGGTGAGGTGCACGTGGGGGACTGGATTGGTTTGTCGCGCTCGGGCGTGCGAGCGATCGCCGATTCCATCGCGGTGGCGGCGAATCGACTGCTCGATGACTTGTTGACGCCCGACCACGAACTCGTCACGATTATCGAAGGCGAAGACGCCACGCCGGCCAACACCCGACGCATCACGGAATTCTTGGCCGACGAGTATCCCGACGTCGCCGTCGAAGTGCACGCCGGCGGCCAGCCGCTCTACCCGTATCTCTTCGGCATCGAGTGAGCCCGGGCTCTCCTCGACGTCTCCGACAACTGGCCACCATCTCGGTGGCGGAACTGAAGAACGTGGGCGAACGTCGTCAGGCGTCGCTCGCCGAGATGGGCATCACGTCGGTCTTTGATCTTCTGACCGTCTATCCGCGCCGCTACGTGGATCGCACGCGACGCGTGGACCTGAGCGATCTCACGGTCGGAGAAGAGGTGGCCATCTTCGCCACCGTGCACAAGGTGTCGTCCCGACGAACCCGCCAGGGACGCGCGATGGTGGAGTTGACGGTGCGCGATGAGGGCGAGAGCCTGACGGTCATTTTCTTCAATCAGCCCTGGCGCGACAAGCAGCTCCCGGTCGGCACCCAAGCATTGTTCTTCGGCAAGGTGACGGACTACCGGGGCCGACGGCAAATGTCGAATCCGGTCGTTGACGTGGTCGTTGGCGTGTCGGGTCTCGAGCGTGATCCGTCGCACGTGGGTCGGGTCGTGCCGATTTATCCCGCCTCGGGCAAAGCGGGACTCACGAGTTGGGAGATGGGCGGCTTCATCGACGAGTCCTTGCGACGGGCGGGGGAGTTTCTCGATCCCGTCCCGGCGCACTACCTCGAAGATCTCGGCCTCATCGACCGCACGACCGCCATGCGGGGAATTCACTTGCCGCCGCAATGGGATGACATCGCCATTGCGCGGCGACGTCTCGTCTTTGATGAGTTCTTGCGTCTGCAACTCCTCCTCGTGTTACGCCGCGCTCGACTCGAAGAGACCGAGGCGGGGGTCGCGCACGACGTGGATCTGCACGCGCTCGATGTCACCCCCGGGGCCTTGGCGACGTCCGGCGCGTCTCTCGTGCACCGTTTTCTCGCCGGGCACCGCTACGAACTCACCGGCGCGCAGCGCCGCGTTCTTCGGGAGATCTTTGGTGATCTGGCGTCGCCGCGTCCCATGCACCGTCTCCTCCAGGGTGATGTGGGCTCCGGTAAGACGACGGTGGCACTCGCGGCGATGTTGGCCGTTCTCGGATCCTCTCGCCAGAGTGCCCTCATGGCACCCACCGAAGTCTTGGCCGAGCAGCACGTCAGTGGACTACGGCGCGATCTTGACGGACTGATGGTGGAGGATCCGTCAGTACTCGGCGGGGAGCGTCCCGTCAGTGTCCAACTCCTCACGGGTCGACTGCGTGCGAAGGAGCGGCAGGCGGTTCTCGAGGGCCTCGCTACGGGTGCGGTCGACATCGTGGTCGGCACGCACGCCCTGCTGACCGATGACGTGCGCTTCGCCGCGCTCGGACTCGTGGTGATTGACGAACAACACCGATTCGGCGTGGAGCAGCGCGCCACGCTGCGCGACAAAGGGCGCGCACACTCCGTGGACGACACGGATCCGGACGTTCTCGTCATGACCGCCACGCCCATTCCTCGCACCGCCGCACTGGTGCTCTTCGGTGACCTCGATCTCTCGGTCATCGATGAGATGCCCGCCGGTCGCGTGCCGATCGTGACCTCGTGGTGTCGTAGCGACGAGGAGGTCGCGGGCGTGTGGGCGCACGTGCGGCGCGAGGCCGCCGCGGGTCGACAGAGTTTTGTGGTCTGTCCTCTCGTGGACGGATCGGATCGCGTGGAAGCGGCGAGCGCGGTCGAAGAACGTACGAGACTCGCCACGCACGAACTCGCGGGCCTGCGCGTGGGACTGCTCCACGGTCAGATGAAGAGTGCCGAAAAGGATCTCGTCATGGACGACTTTCGCAACGGCGAGCTCGACGTCCTCGTCGCGACCGTCGTCATCGAAGTCGGCGTGGACGTACCGGACGCGACCGTCATGGTCATTGAGGACGCCTGGCGTTTCGGGCTCGCTCAGTTGCACCAGTTGCGCGGGCGCGTCGGACGAGGTTCGCATCCGAGTGCCTGCTATCTCCTCGGGGAACCACCGAGCGAGGACGGCGAAACGCGCCTGACGGCGCTCGTGGGATCGACGGACGGCTTCGTCCTCGCCGAAGAGGACCTGCGCCTGCGGGGCGAAGGGACTCTTCTCGGAGCTCGCCAGAGAGGTCGCAGCGACTTGCGTCTCGCCGAGCTCCTCCGGGATCGCGACGTGCTCGACGCCGCGCGTAACGTGGCCCTCGACATGGTCGCTCGTGGTGGCTTAAGCGAGGACGTGATTGACGAATTGCGACTCTTCGTCGACGAAGACGAGGCCGACTACCTCTTTAAGTCCTAGCCAGCCCCTACGCTGAAGGTATGCGTGTAGTCGGAGGCGAGGCTCGGGGCCGGCCCCTCAAGGCGAAATTGCCGCCCACCGTGCGTCCGACGACCGACATGGCGCGCGAGGCGATTTTCTCCATGCTGGAGGCCCGTGGCGGTCTGGTCGACCTCGTAGTGGCGGACTTGTACTGCGGTTCCGGCGCTCTCGGGATTGAGGCTCTCTCTCGAGGGGCTGCTCGCGTCTACTTCGTCGATAGTGATCCGGCGTGTCTCGCGGCGGCCCGTGCGAATTTGGAGCCGCTCAAGCTGTCCGGTGAGGCGATCTACGTACGCGCGACGTTGCCGGTGTGGACGCCGTCGCCCGATCTCGACCTTGTTCTCGCCGACCCGCCCTACGGACCCTTCAACGTCGCGGGCCTGTTGACCAATGTCGACGCGACGCGCGTGATCATCGAAAATGACCGCTATGCGGAGGCCCCCGAGGGGTGGAAGGTCACCAAAGAGAAGCGGTACGGCACTACGCTCGTGACGATGTTGGAGCGGAGTGACGGGGTCGAACAGTGACGGTCGGGCTGATTCCGGGATCTTTCGACCCCTTTCACAACGGCCACCTCGAGGTCGTGGAGCGCGCCGCGCTGATTTTTGACACCATCGTGGTTGCCGCCATTCGCAATCCCCAGAAATCAGAAGCGCTCTTCGATTTGGACGAGCGTCGAGAGATGATCGCCGAGTCCTGTGCGCACCTGCCGAAGGTCGAGATCGTCTCGATCGCCAAATTGTTGGTCGACGTGGCGCGCGACGTGAACGCCACGGCGATTGTCAAGGGACTGCGGGCCGTGTCGGACTTTGAGAGTGAACTGCAGATGGCGCAAATGAATCGTTCGCTGTCGGGCGTGGAGACCCTGTTCATTCCGACTTCGTCCAGCCATTCCTTTATTGCTTCGCGCCTGTTGCGCGAGGTGGCGCGCTACGGCGGCGACGTCACCCCGTTTGTGCCCCCCGCCGTGGCGGTGCGGCTCGCGGACAAATTCGCCGGGAGGACCTCATGACCGGATACGACGGCTACGACGACTACGAGCCCTACGAACAGAACGCGGCGGGATACGACGGCTACACCGAGCAGCCCGCGTACGGCAGTCCCGCGGGTGCCCACGGACGCTACGACATTGAATCTCTCCTGCAGATGGCGGTCGACGTTGTCTCCCAGGCGAAGGCGATGCCCTTGTCGGCGTCCGTACTGGTCTCGCGCGACGAACTCCTCAACATTCTGGAGAACGCCCGTCACGTGTTGCCCGAAGAGATTCGCGAGGCCCGGTGGGCGCTGCGCGACCGCGAAGAGTTGATGGCGGCGGAGATCCGCAAGGCCGAGCAATTGATGGACCGCGTGCGCGCGGAAGCGGCGCGCATGGTGGACAAGACGGAGATCGTGCGTCAGGCCCGTGTGGCGGCCGACCAAATCGTGTCCGAAGCCCAAGAGCGTGCCCGCACCCTGATCAACGAGGCCGAGGACTACTGCGACCAGAAGCTCGGGGGCATGGAAATCGTCCTCGACCGACTGACGAAGACCGTGCGATCGGGTCGCGAGCGCCTTCGCCCGAGCGTGACCCCCCAGGAAGAGCCGGTGTACGACGCGACCTCGGAAAGTGCGGCGTATCGCGAGAGCGCGTCCCGTGAACAGGTTTCCTACCGCGCCCCGGTCGCGACCTACCCGGCGGCCGTTCCCCTCCGACAGGACCCGCCGACGTCGACCTACGACGACTCGATGGCGTACGCGGACACCGACGACGGAGCGTTCTTCGACCAGGACGCCTTCTAATCGTCGTGGCCTCGCCCTACCTCGTTCCCGTCGCGCAGTTATTGCGGGAGGTCCCCAGTCGGATCTCCGTCGAGTTGACCGCGCCCTTTGACGCGGACCACGAATTCGAACCGCGTGCGGCCACCGAGAGTGATGTGGTCACCGACGCCGAGGCCACGGTCGCGGTTCGGGTGGAGAGTTTCCGCGGGGGATTGCGCGTGCGGGGCACCGTGAGCGCGCCCTGGCGCGGTATCTGCCGGCGCTGTTCGGTCGAGATTCTCGGTGTCCTCGAGGTTCCGGTCAACGAGCGCTACGTCGAGAACGCTCCACCCGAGGACGAGGAGTCCTATCCCATTGAGGGTGACTTCATCGATCTCGCGCCCTTATTGCACGACGCGATCTTCCTGGAATTGCCCATCGCACCACTGTGCAAAGAGGATTGCGCGGGACTCTGTCCGCGCTGTGGAATCGACCGAAATGAAGCCACCTGTGACTGCCAGCCCGAGGTGGACCCCCGCTGGGCTAGACTTGACGCGCTTCGCTCTGAGGACGATTCGTCCCAGTAGAGAAACAAAGTCGGTGACGGTTCACGCCGTCTGGTCGAAAGAGAACAACGATGGCTGTCCCTAAGCGCAAAACGTCCAAGGCCAAGACGCGTAGTCGTCGCGCGGCGAACTGGCGTCTCGAGCTCCCGGCCCGCAGCGTCTGCCCGCAGTGCTCGACCTCCAAGTTGCCGCACGTCGTGTGCCCCAACTGCGGTTGGTACAAGGGCCGCGTCGCCATCGAGGTCAACTGAGTTGACTCTGCCCATCGCCCTCGACGCGATGGGTGGCGACTTCGCCCCCGGCGAAATTGTCGCCGGCGCCCGTCGGGCCGTTGACGAACTCGGCCTCGAGGTCCTTCTCGTGGGCCCTCCCGACCTCATTGGAGATCCTCAGGGTCTCGAGGTCGTGGCCTGCACCGAAGTCATCGCGATGGATGACGACCCGGGGGCCAGCGTGCGCAAGAAAAAGGACTCCTCGCTCGTGCGCGCCGCGGAACTCGTTCGCGACGGCCGGGCCAGCGCGATGGTGTCGGCCGGCAATACCGGTGCCACGATGGCGTCCGCCCTGTTTCGCATGGGTCGCCTCCCGGGCGTGGTGCGACCGTGTATCGCCACCCCACTTCCCAACCCCGGGCGCGCGCCCACCGTCATGGTTGACGCCGGTGCCAACACCGAATGCTCGCCCGAAATGCTCGTGCAGTTCGCCCAGATGGCCAGCGCCTTTGCGACCGCCCGCTACGGGACGTCCTCGCCGACGGTGGCTCTGCTCGCGAATGGTGAAGAGCCGACCAAGGGTTCGCCGGCCGGCAAAGAAGCCTTCAAATTGCTCTCGGAACTTGACGGTCTGAATTTTGTGGGGAACGTGGAGGGTCGTGACCTGATCCCTTCGCCGGTGGACGTCATTGTGACCGACGGCTTCACGGGCAATGTGGCCCTGAAGACCCTCGAGGGGTCCATGAAGTTCATCATGAATCTCTTGCTCGAGGTCATTGGCACCAATGAAGAGACGCGCGCCGCGGGAGATGTTCTCTTTCCGTACCTTCTCCCCGCCGCCGCCGACTTGTCGCCGGACGCCCACGGTGGAGCCATGCTGCTCGGGCTCGACGGCATCTGCATCATCTCGCACGGTTCCTCCAACGCCACCGCCATCATGAACGCCCTCAAGCAGGGGGCCGAATTGTCACGCGCCGGCGTGGTGGAGAGTCTTCGCGTGGCTATTCGTCCTGATCAAGAGGCATAACTTCCACTTTCGGCCCCGCCGATCGGTAGTCTGGTCCCACCGCTGAGTAAAGGAGCAGACATGTCCGTCAGCCGTGCCGACATTTTGAATCTCGTCCAGACCCAATTGGGTGACATCTTGGAGAAAGCCCCGAGCGACATCACCGAGGACGCGACCTTCGCTGACCTGGGCGCTGATTCGCTGGCTCTGATCGAGCTGGTCGAGGCGCTCGAGGAATCTCTGGCGTCCGAGGCCGAGGGTTTCCACATCGACGACGAGGACCTTGAGGACCTCGTGTCGGTGCGTTTGGCCGTCGATTACGTGGCCGCGAAGCTGCAGGCCGCCTAGGAGTTCGTGAGCGTCATACTCTCACCAATCGACGCGCTCGCGCGACGGGTGGGTCTGACCAGTGACGCCCCGTTGTTGATCACGGCGCTCACGCATTCCAGTTACGCCTCCGAACACGGCGTCGAGTCGAATGAACGTCTCGAGTTCTTAGGGGACGCGGTTGTCGATTTGGTGATCACCGACGCCATCATCCACGAGTACCCGCACCTCGATCAGGGCACGGGGTCACTCGCCCGGTCCAAGGTCGTCAATGAAGCCTCCCTGGCGCGTGCGGCGGAGGATCTGGGCGTGGCCGACGCCGTGCGACTGGGTCGAGGTGAGCAAAAGTCCGACGGCGCGCATCGGCCCTCACAGCTGGCGGACACCTTCGAGGCCCTCGTGGCCGCCATCTATCTCGAGCGCGGATACGACACCGTGCGCGAGTTCGTGCTCGCCGCCCTCGGAGACGCGCTCCGCGCCGCCGCGGCGGCCCCGGACGAAGTGGACCCGAAATCTCGCCTGCGTCAGTGGGCCGAGTCGAACGGGCTCGGGACCCCGGTCTACGCCGTCACCGGCGACGGACCATCGCACGACACGACGTTTGTCGCGATTGTGTCCCTCGGGGGAAGAGATCTGGCGACCGGGACGGGTCGTTCGAAGAAGGCCGCGGAAGTAGCAGCGGCGCAACGTGCGTGGGAGGGACGAAACGATGCCTGAATTACCGGAAGTGGAGACGGTGCGCTCGGTGTTGGCGCGCGACTTCGTCGGCAAGAAGATCAAGACCGTGACGGTCACCAATGGTCGTGCCGTGCGACGCCACAAGGCGCCGAAGTACTTTCGCGAGGCTCTCGAGGGGCGCACGATCAAGTCGGTGCACCGCTTGGGTAAGTACCTCATCGTCGGCCTCGATGACGGCAACAAGATGGTGGGGCACCTCGGTATGAGTGGGCAGCTCTTGCGCGCGAAGGGCCCGAAGGATCCCAAGCCCAAGCACACTCACGTGGTCTTCACCTTCACCCAGGGTCCCGAGTTGCGCTTTGTGGATCCCCGCACCTTCGGGGAATTGTTCGTCTCCCAACCCCTGCCCGAGGGTCAAGCTCCCGAGATTTCGAAATTCGCGCGCTTGTCGATCGGAGGCGACGGTCTCGCCACACGCGTCGCGGTGCCGGAGCTCGCCCACCTCGGCATTGATCCCTTGGAGGACCAGATCGGCTGGGACCGACTCGCCGCCATCGTGCGGTCGCGCACCACGGCGATGAAGGCCGTCATCACGGACCAGGACATCATCTGCGGCATCGGCAATATCTACGCCGACGAAATCCTCTTCGAGGCAGGTATTCGCTACGACCGCGTGGCCGAATCACTCTCGACGATCGAAATTCGTCGGCTCCACCGGGCGATGACGGAAATCTTGGCGGACGCCATCAAACATCGAGGGTCCACTCTCGACGACGAGCAATTCGTCGATCCGGAGGGCAATCCCGGCGAGTACCAGCAGTATCACCGCGTCTACAACCGCGAGGGCCTGCCGTGTCCGCAGTGCCGTGCACCGATCCAGCGAGTGAGCGTGCGCCAGAGGTCCACGTTCTTCTGCGAGAAGTGCCAGAACTAGAAATCCACGCCGACGCGGCGTCCTGACGTCGTGGCCCCCGTGGGGCCGGTGTCTCCAACATTGCTAGCGTCGAGCCGATGTTTCTCAAGCGACTGACCATGAAGGGCTTCAAGTCCTTCGCCGACGCCACCACCCTCGAATTCGAACCCGGCGTGACCGCCGTGGTCGGCCCGAACGGGTCGGGAAAGTCCAATGTTGTCGACGCCGTGACCTGGGTGTTGGGCGCGCAGTCCACGCGTGCGCTGCGCAGCGCGAAGATGGAAGACGTCATTTTCGTCGGCACGGCGAACCGCGCCGCTCTCGGACGCGCGGAAGTGTCCCTCACCCTCGACAACGCGTCGGGCAAATTGCCGGTCGACGGCGCAGAAGTGACGATTTCGCGCACGCTGTTCCGCAGTGGCGAGTCCGAGTACGCGATCAACGGGACGCCGTGTCGTTTGCTCGACGTGCAAGAACTTCTCAGTGACTCGGGAGTCGGTCGCCAGCAGCACATGATCATTGGTCAGGGCCAGCTGGACTCTGTGCTCAACTCACGCAGCGAAGACCGTCGCGCGGTAATCGAAGAAGCCGCGGGTGTACTGAAGCACCGTCGGCGCAAGGAACGCGCCGAACGTCGTCTCGCGACGACTCAGGAAAACTTGGAACGACTGGGCGACCTCGTGCGCGAGGTGCGTCGACAGATGCGTCCTCTCGAGCGTCAGGCGGTCGCCGCCCGTAGTTACGCCGACGTCGAGGCCGACCTGCGCGCGGCGCGCCGCTTCTATTTCGCCAGTCGCGTCAGCGAACTCACCGCTCGCCAGCGAGAGCTCGAAGACGAATTGCGCGGCGGGTCGCAACGCGAGCGCGAACTGCGGCACGAACTCGTCACGCTCGACGCCCAGGCGACCACCGCGGCGGCCGAAGTGGCGTCGCGTCGCGAAGAACTTCTCGCTTCGACCCTCGGTCAATTGCAGGGACTCGCCGAGCGCGCCAAGGGGACTGAGTCTCTGATCGCCGAACGACAGCGCTCGTTGCGCGCGGCTCTGGCGGCGTCGGCCGACGAGAACGTGATCGCGACCCTGGAGGCCGACGCGGCCAAGCTCGCCACCGACTTGAGCGCACTCGAAGTGGACGAACGGGAACTCACCGAAACGCGCACCGAACTCGTCGCCGCCGAAGCGGCGCTCGAAGAAGCCGAAGCGCAGTACCAGGCGACCTGGGGTGACGTCAGCGCGCAGAACGCCGAAGGTGAACTGCGGGCCGCACGCGAACGCATTGCGCTCCTCGAGCGTTCGGTGGCCGCCGCACGCACCGCACTCGAAAAAGCGGGTGACCGCGTGGCGTCGAGTGAGCGTCGCCAACAAGAAAACATCGACAAGTTGGAAGTGACGCGCACCGCCCTCGGGGACGCCTCGCGCGAGGTGGAACGACGTCGCGAGGCCAAGAGCAACGCCGAGCAGGAATCCCAGCGCGCGGAAGAGCGCCGCCGCCAGGCTGAAGACGCCTTGCGCGAGATCACGGACGTGGCCGCGCGCACGCAAGCCCGCGCCGAGGCCTTGGCCCGAGCACTCGAAGAGTTCTCCGGCGCCGGTTCCCGGGCGCTAATCGCCAATTTGGACGGCGTGCTCGGATCCTTCCTGGAACTGATCGACGTGGACGCCGGCGCCGAGTCTGCCGTCGAGTCCGCGGCCGGGGCCGCTGTCAGTGCCGTCGTCGTCGACGGCCGCCAGTCGGCACACCACGCGCTCGAGACGTTGCGCCGCGAGGGCGGCGCAGGTCTCGTCCTGCCCGCCTTCGACGACGCCGCGCCAGTCCCGTCGACGCCGTCGGGATGTGTGGCCCTGCGAGATCTGGTGCGTCCGCGTCCCGGGACGCCGGCCCACGTGGGCCGCGTGCTCGACGCGCTCTTCGCCCGTTCCTTCGTGGCGCCCGACTGGGAGTCGGGGATCGAAACGGCAGCCGCAAACCCCGACCTCATCATCGTGACGCGCGACGGCGACCGTTTCGCCTCGACGGGTTGGCGCGTGACCTCGGGTCGTGCGGTCGTGACCCGCTCGACGGTGGAAGAAGCCCAGCGGGCCGCCACCGCCGCCGCGGATGCGGTGGCCCCCGCGACGGCGCACCAGCAGGAGGCCAATGCCGCCGCAGTCGCCGCACGCCAGACGCTGAACGACGAGACCAACCAGCTCGCGCGCGCCGAAGCAGAATTCGACCGCCTTCGTCGCGAGGCGGAGCGTGTCGAGGCGACCTTGAGCGAATTGGTCGAACAGATCGCCGCCCTGAGCGCCGAACAGACCACGGTGGTCGCGTCCCTGAGCGAACTCGACGAGGAACTCACTAATCGTCTCGCGGCTCTACCCGCTCTCGAACAGACCGTCGCCGAAGCCGACCAACGGGCGCGCTGGGCTGCGGAAGCACTCGAGACCCTCGAGGCGCATCGGTCACAGGTGCGCGCGCTCGCGACCGCGCTGTCACGACGCGAGGCGGAGTTCGGCGAGCGGCGTCGCTTGATCGAACAGCGCCGACTCGAGGTCGAAGCCCGCCTCGAGGGCCACAGCGCCGAGCGCGCCGAAGCGGCGACGCGGCGCGAGAAGATTGAATTCGATCTCGCGGCTCTCGGACGACTGGCGGTCATTGTCCACAATGCCGCCGACGACATCGCGATCGCCCAAGAAGCGATGGAGGGTACCTACCGCGAGCAATTGGAGGCCTCCCGTGCGGGCGCCGAGCGTCTCGAAACATTGCGTCGTGAACGCGCCGCGGCCGAGGCCCGACTCACGGAATTGTCCGACAGCGGACGACGCGCCGAGATCGAACAGGCCGAGATCGTGGTCAAGTTGACCAACGTGCACGAAGCCATTCGTCGCGACCTCGGCGAGGAGCCGCACGAGATTCTGGACGCGGCGGCACCCGAGTTGCCCGAAGGTGTGTCGATTGAACAGCGCGTCGCCGAACTCGAAGCACGCATCACGTCCTTGGGGCCGATTAATCCTTTGGCTCTCGAAGAACTCACGGCACTCGAAGACCGTTACAAGGAACTCGACGCGCAGGTGTCCGACGTGCGCGTGGCGCGACGCGAATTGCAAGACGTCGTGCGCGCCCTCGACGAAGAGATCATGACGACGTTCTCGTCCGCGGTCGCGGACGTGAACGAGCACTTCTCCACGCTGATTGCGATGTTGTTTCCCGGGGGACAGGGCCGCTTGATTTTGACCGAGCCCGACGATCCTCTGAACACGGGTGTGGAAATTGAAGTGCGACCGATGGGTCGCAACGTCCGCCGGGTGAGTTTGTTGTCCGGTGGTGAGCGCTCGATGGCCGCGCTGGCCTTCCTCTTCGCCGTCTTCCGCTCGCGCCCGTCGCCGTTCTACATGATGGACGAGGTCGAAGCAGCTCTCGACGACGTGAACCTGCAGCGTTTCCTCTCGCTCGTCGAAGAGTTCCGCTACGAGGCCCAGTTGCTGATCGTCACCCACCAGAAGCGCACCATGGAGTCGGCCGACGCTCTCTACGGTGTGACCATGGCCCCGGGTGGGTCCTCCAAGGTCGTCTCGCAACGCGTGAAGAAGAACAACAACCCCGCTGAGGTCTCGGCGTGACCCTCGCGTTGATCATCATCGCGGTGGTGGTTCTCGCGCTCGCGACCACTGTGACGCTGCGACGTCGACGTCGCGCACGTGTCCCGCTCGCTGCGCCCCCGCGCGCGGCGATGCCCGAGATCCTGGTCGAGGAACCCGAGGAACGTCCCCGACTCGACGATGTCGACGCCCCCGGGCTCGCCACACGACTTGGATCGTCGCGCGGAGTGTTCGACCGCGTGCGCGCCCTGGGTGCGGGCGACGTCAGTGACGAACAGCTCGACGTGGTGGAAGAAGTCTTGTTACGCAGTGACGTGGGCGTCGCGACGACGACCGCGTTGCTCGCGGATCTGCGCGCGAGTGGCGCTCCCCACGGCGTCGCTTCGGCGGTGAAGGCCGCTCTGCGCGCCGCGCTCGGCGACGCCGACCGAGGCCTGCGTGACGTCGCCGATGAGGGACGCGTGCCCGTGTGGCTCTTCGTGGGTGTGAACGGCGTCGGCAAGACGACCACCATCGGGAAACTCGCGCAGCGGGAAATCGCTGCGGGCAAGAACGTCATCCTGGCCGCCGGCGACACGTTCCGCGCGGCGGCGGCGGACCAGTTGACCCTGTGGGCCGAGCGCACCGGGGCGGACATTGTGCGCGCCGCCGAAGGAGCGGACCCCGGCTCGGTGGTTCACGATGCGTTGGGGCGCGCGGCCGCCAAGGGCCACGACCTCGTGATGGCGGACACCGCGGGTCGTCGCGTGACCTCGACCAATCTCCTCGACGAGCTCGCCAAGATTCGCCGCGTGGCGGATCGCGAACCGGGTCAGGTGGTGGAGACTCTGTTGGTGCTCGACGCCACGACGGGTCAGAACGCGTTGTCCCAGGCCCAGGAATTTCTCGCGGCGGCCGACGTCACCGGCATTGTCCTCACCAAGCTCGACGGGACCGCTCGTGGGGGCATCGTGGTGGCCATTCAGAGGGAACTCGGGATTCCGGTGAAGTTGGTCGGTGTCGGCGAAGGCGTTGACGACCTGATCGTCTTTGACCCCGACGCGTTCGTGGACGCCCTCGTCGAGGCGTGACGGTAGCCTGCAGGCACCATGTTTGACGCCCTTTCCGATCGTCTCGAACGCCTGAGCTCGTCCCTGCGGAGCCGCGGACGCCTCAGCGACGCCGACCTCGACGCCGCACTCCAGGACGTCCGCACCGCGCTGCTCGAGGCGGACGTCGAGCTCTCGGTGGTGCGCGGATTTCTCACCGCGGTGCGCGAGCGTCTCAGCGGCGACGTTCTCTCCCAGTCACTCACTCCCGGACAGCAGGTCATCAAGGCCGTTCACGAACAGCTCATTGAAGTTCTCGGCGGGGCCGCTCTCAAGGTCACCTACTCACCGAAGCCACCCACCGTCGTTCTTCTCGCGGGTCTCCAGGGCGCGGGAAAGACCACGACGGCGGCGAAGCTCGCGAGTTGGTTCAAGCAGCAGGGTCGTCAGCCCTACCTGATCGCGGCCGACCTTCAGCGCCCGGCGGCGGTGGAGCAATTGCGAGTTCTCGGCACACAGGTGGGCGTCGACGTCTACAGCACGCCCACGGACCCGGTCTCGGTGGCCCGCGAGGGTGTCGCCGAAGCCACCCGTCTCGGGCGGGACGTCGTGATTATCGACACCGCCGGTCGACTCGCGATTGATGACGCCCTGATGGCCGAAGTGCGCGCCATCAGTGACGCCACGACCCCGCACTACACGTTCCTCGTCATTGACGCGGTGACCGGACAGGACGCCGTGCACACGGCGCGAAGCTTCCACGACACACTCGAACTGTCGGGCGTGATCGTGACCAAGTTGGACTACGACTCGCGTGGCGGCGCCGTTCTTTCGGCCCGCGGGGTCATTGGTCGCCCGGTCGTCTTCGCCTCGACGGGGGAGCGTCTCGCCGACTTTGATCTCTTCCACCCGGACCGAATGGCGTCGCGCATTCTCGGCATGGGCGACGTGTTGTCGCTCATTGAAGAGGCCGAGCGCACTATGGACGCCGACGTCATGGCGGAGTCCGCCGGACGCTTGATGAGCGGCACGTTCACGCTGGATGACTTCCTCACGCAAATGGCGCAGGTGAAGAAGATGGGTTCGCTCGGCGGACTCATGCGCCTGATGCCGGGAATGACCAAGGAGATGCGTAACGCCGCGTCGAATATCGATGATCGTGAGATCAACCGCATCGAGGGCATCGTGCACTCCATGACCCGCGCCGAGCGGGCCAATCCGGCGATCATCAACGGCTCGCGCCGTCAACGTATCGCCAAGGGCGCCGGCACGACGGTGAACGCCGTCAACCAATTGCTCAAGCAATTCGGCGAGATGCAGAAGATGATGAAGCAGATGGCGGGCGGCGGCATGCCGCAATTGCCCGGCGGAATGGGCAAAATGGCCTCACTCGCGGCCGCACGACAGGCGTCCAAAGGCCAGTTGCCGGCTGGTCTTGAGGGTCTGGGCGCCCAGCTGCGCCCCACGCCGGTTGCGCCCGCGGGGGGACCAAAGAACAAAAAGAAGAAGGGCGGGAGGGTGACCCCTCCCAAACAACGCTAAACTTTCCGACTCGGGTGTGAAACCCACCGTTCCGCGTGAACGGCAACTTCAAAGGAACACTTT
The DNA here is from genome assembly GCA_903873775.1 of uncultured Actinomycetes bacterium. Lineage (GTDB taxonomy): Bacteria > Actinomycetota > Acidimicrobiia > Acidimicrobiales > RAAP-2 > RAAP-2. Next base: position 43,115 of record CAIQPR010000003.1, on the reverse strand, counting down.
CGTGGCAGTCAAACTCCGTCTCGTGCGAATGGGCAAGAAGAAGCAACCCACCTACCGCGTCGTCGCGGCCGACAGTCGTCGCGCCCGTGGGGGAGCCTTCCTGGAGATCGTCGGCACCTACCAGCCCCGTGGCGTCTCGCAGGCTGAGCCGGAGACGGTGTTCAACATCGACAACGACAAGTGCGTGCGCTGGCTCCAGAACGGCGCGCAGCCGACGGACCGTGTCGCCAAGATTCTGAAGGCCTCCGGCGCGCTGGACGCGTTCGAAGCCGCCAAGGCCGCCAAGTGAGCGACGTCCACGACGAGTACGTCGCCGGGGACATCAACACGATCGACGACGACGTCGATTTTGGTGACGAGACCACGGGCAACACCGACCGCGCCGCCACCGCGGTGGCCGTGTTGACCTACATCGCCGAAGCCATGGCCGATGAGCCCAGCGCCGTGCGCGTGGACACGAAGGAGCAGGGCAACAAAGTCGTCCTGTCCCTGACGGTCGGCCCGAACGACATGGGTCGCGTCATCGGTCGCCGCGGCCGCACCGCGCAGGCTCTGCGCACCGTGGTCGCCGCCGCCGGGGCGCGTGACAACGTGACCACGTCGGTCGACATCGTCGACTGACATGAGCGCCGACGAGCGCGTCCTGCTCGACGTCGGCCAGATCATGAAGGCCCACGGCCTTCGCGGTCAAGTGTCGGTCGATCTCTGGACCGATCGCACCGAACGCCTCTCACCGGGCACGACTCTCATCACGGATCGCGGTCCCGTGACGGTCACGGCGGCCATCCTTCATCAACAGCGCTACCTCGTGTCCTTCGCCGAGATCCCTGATCGCACGGCCGCCGAGCAGTGGCGGGGTGTCATCTTGCGTGCGGAACGACTCGACCTCGATGACGTGGTATGGATCGATGATCTCTTCGACGCCGAGGTCGTCACGACCGACGGGCTCGCGCGCGGTCGGGTCGTGAGCGTGGAGCAGAACCCCGCCAGTGACCTTCTCGTCCTTGACACCGGACACCTTGTTCCCCTGACGTTTGTCACCGAGGTGGACCCGCACACCCGTGTTGTCGTGGACGCACCCGAGGGACTATTCGAGTGACCTTCCGCGTCGATGTGATCACGCTGTTTCCGGAGGTCGTGGAGCACTACGCCGCAGCCACCATTCTCGGCCGGGCGGCGGACAAGGACGTCTGGCGTCTGCGCTGTCACGATCCCCGGGACGCGACCCACGATGTCCACCGCACGGTGGACGACACGCCCTTTGGCGGCGGGGCGGGCATGGTGATGAAGGCAGAACCGCTGCTCGCGACGATTCGCTCGGTGCCTGATTTGCCCCGACCGGTGGTCGCCCTCACACCGTCGGGTCGTCCGCTCACGCACGCCGTGGCCCGCGAATTTGCGGCTCTGGAAGGCGTGACACTCTTGTGCGGTCGTTACGAAGGCATTGACCAGCGCGTGCTCGACACGGAGGTCGATGACGAAGTCTCGGTCGGGGACTTCGTCCTCGCCGGCGGCGAGCTCGCCGCCCTGTGTCTGATTGAGGCCGTGGTCCGACTGCGTCCCGGCGCCCTCGGCAATGACGCGTCGGTGATGGAGGAGTCCTTCAGCGACGGACTGCTCGAATATCCGCACTACACCAAGCCGGCCGAGGTCGAGGGGCTCGTGGTGCCCGAGATTCTCCGCTCCGGGGACCACGCGCGCGTGGCGCGGTGGCGCCGGGCTCATTCGCTACGCCGCACTCTGCAGCGTCGACCGGATCTGCTCACCGAGGACGCCCTCAGCGACGAGGATCGACGAATTTTGGCGGAATTCCCCGACGAAAACCCGCCCGCCGCAAACGGCTAGACTTATCCAGCCTGCGGCGGACCGGAAAGGACCCCTCATCATGAAGCCGACTGATCTCATCGACCGCGACTCACTGCGCGACGACATTCCCGAATTCCGACAGGGCGACACTCTCAAGGTGCACGTCCGCGTCGTCGAAGGTACCCGTGAGCGTATTCAGGTGTTCCAGGGCGTCGTGATTCGTCGCCAGGGTTCGGGCCTCCAGGAGACCTTCACCGTCCGCAAGGTGTCCTTCGGCGTCGGTGTGGAGCGCACGTTCCCCGTGCACGCCCCCACGATCGCCAAGATCGAAGTCGAGTCCTACGGAGACGTTCGTCGCGCCAAGCTGTACTACCTGCGCGACCTGCGCGGTAAGGCGGCCAAGATCAAAGAGCGCCGCGTCAACGTCACCAACTCTTAAGTTCGCCGCCGATGGGCGAAGAAGAGCTGGACGACTACGAAGCCACTCTCGAGCTCGCGCTCGTTCAGGAGTACAAGGCCGTTCTGTCGATGTTCTCCTACGCGGTGGAAACGGACCGTCGTTTCTACCTGGCCAATGAGGTCAACGTCGACGTGAAGTCGAGCACGAACCCGACGTTGCTCGAAGTCACCCTCACCGACGCGTGGGTGTGGGACATGTACCGCGCCGCGCGATTCGTTCCTTCGGTGCGCGTGCTGACCTTTCGAGACGTCAACGTCGAACGACTACCCGACGACGAGCTGCCGTAGCGTGCAGCACGCCGTTGTCGACGCCCGCGAGTGGCGCAACGCCGCCGATCTCCCCGAGAGCGTGGACGCAGTGGCGTTTGTCGACGGATCACCAACTCCGCTCTTCGCCGCCGCGGCGCCGTTGATGCGGGCCGGCGTCGGTGTGTGGCTGCCAGTGACCCGAGACGTCTCGGCGCCCCTCGTCGCGCGAGACGTGAAGACACTGTCGTCTCTCAGTGATCTCACCTCCGTCGTGCTCTACAGCGACGACGGACGCGTGCGGGAGCACGCCGAAATAGTTCACGCACTGCTCACGGGTGATGACGTTAGCTTTCACAATGCCAGCGCGACGCTGGAGCACGCGTTCAATCGACCTTTGCCGCGCACGCCGGTCACCATCTGGATGACGAGTGGGTGCCCCACCGACGATCAGGTGGTGTTGCGACGATTCGGTGATGACGAAGAGGTCGTGTCCCGCCGGCTCTAGTGGCCCGCGTGCGCGTGCGCGTGCGCGTACGCGAGAGCGACGCGTCGCCAGAACGGGAGCAGGATCGGCCCGAGGTAGGCGGCCGACTGCGGGGCGAAGTGGACACCGTCACCCGACCGCACATTCCACCCCCCGAGGTTTGACGCGAAGTGGCCCCCGGGACACACGTCGGCGTAGAGGTCTTGGACCACGTAGTCATCGCGAGTGGCCGACGCGCGAATGATGCTGTTGAACCGGTGCAGACGACGCGGGTCGTTTTCATCCCACACGTGGCCGTTGGTCTGTTCGAAGTCGTTCACACAGGGAGCGGTCTCCACGACGAAGGCGCTGTGCGCGGCGGCGGCGTGAGTGTGGATCTCGTCGAGGGCGCGCTGGACGCTCGCGTCGACACGGGGATCAAAGATGGTGCGCCAGCGTCCCTTCACGAAGAGCGTGTGCGTCTCCCACCGTCCGGCCAGCAGGACCACTACCTGCGGGTGATCGGCCGCTATCGCCGCGTTCCAGACTCGCTCGGCGTTCGGCAGACCGTGGCGATTGGCGTGACACGGTGAGTGTCGTCCGTAGGGTCCCCAAATCGCGTCGTGATACCGCACCAGTGTGAAGGCGACGATGCCGCAGCCGAGCACCGCCCCCGATTCCACTTCCATGTGCTGTGACGGGGCCCACGCGGCGAGCGGCAGGGCCAGCGTGAGCGCCATCGAGTCGCCCAAAATCAAGACCTTCAACGGCGGGGTGGGGAGAGTTGAGGAGGGGGGTGCCGCGAGCGACGGCACCGCATTGGCCCTTTCAGCGACAACGACGCAACCGGCCACCACGAGAGCGAATGCCAGCACGCCGGCGATCAAGGAACGCGACGAGCGGGGCCAGTCGCTGCGGCGAATGGGCATCTCCAACAGGTGGTAACTCGCGACAGCGGCCAGCACCGCGAGGCCTACGCGGACGCAGAACAGCGGAAAGTCGTAGAGACCGGTGTTCGCGTGCGTGACCCAACGGAAAATGGGGTAGTGCCAGAGGTAGAGGCCGTAAGAGATCTGACCCACGTAGACGATGGGTCGCCACGACAAGGCGCGCCCCACCAACGTGGTTGGCATGGTGACGACGTACAGAATCGTGAGGGCCGCCAGTATCGAGACCGCGAGGAAGCCACCGTCGAACATCCAGGTGCTCGTGCCGTAGGCACGGTCCATGAGCACGACGGCACCGACGATGGCGAATGGACCGAGGTACCGAAGTACGCGTGTGGCGCGATCGGTGAGGGTTCCCATCGCCACGCCGGATTCTTGCGCTCCGTACAGAAAGGCCGCCATGGCCGCGCCGCACAGCAGGCCCTGGGCGTGCGTATCGGTCCCGTAGTACAAACGATCCGTCGACCAACCCACGGATTGTCCAACGGCCATCTCTACCGTGGAGGCCAGAGCGCCGGCGACGGCGAGCCAACCCACGACGCGAGCGTTGTGGCGCCACCGCATGAGTGCGAACACCACGAGGGGCCAGAGGAGATAGAACTGCTCCTCGATCGACAGCGACCACGTGTGGGTCAAAAGCGACGGTGGCGCGGCGTGCGCAAAATAGCTCGTGCCCGGCGCCATCAGGTGCCAGTTCGCGACGTAGAAGAACGAGGTCAGGATGTCGCTCGTGAGTGTTTGGTAGAAGTCCGGCTGAGTGAGGTACAGCGCACTGAGCGCCACGGCGACGATGATGACGCAGAGGGCGGGGAGGAGGCGCTTCGCCCGTCGAATCCAGAAGCGACCGAAGTTAATGGTGCGACGCCGGTCGTATTCGCTGACGAGCACCGACGTAATCAGAAATCCCGAGAGAACGAAGAAAACATCGACGCCGAGAAAGCCCCCGTGAAACCGGGTGAGACCGCCGTGGAACGCGATGACCGCAACGACGGCGAACGCGCGGAGCCCGTCGAGGGCGGGTCGTCGGGTGGCGGGATGCTCGTCCGCTGTGAAGTTCACCAGCGGCGTGCGGGCGTCTGACGACGTGGAGGGCGCGCTCACGGAGGAGTGGACGTCAGGCGGGTTGTTGGGCGATGCGGTCGGTGCGGATACGGACGTTCACGCGAATCTCGCCCTCGCGACGGAACGGATACTCGTCGAGGTCGAGGTACTTCTTCGCCAGAGAGTCAATGACGGCGTCGGCGTCCTCGGTGGTGAAGCCAATGACCGTGCCACGAATGGCGATGACGGAATAGGCGTTGTCGGGGTCCGTGAGCGAGACCGCGACGCGCGGGTCATTGGCCAGATTGCGGGCCTTGGCGCGACCGAGCGCCGTATTGATGATCAGGTCGTCACCATCCAGCTTCACCCACACGGGGGTCACGTGAGGTTCGCCGTCGGGACCGAGGCTCGCGACGTGCGCCAGCACTTTTTTCTCGATGATCGCGCGAGACGCGGGGGACAGTATGTCGCTCATGGGAACTCCTCGGTGAATCGAGAGTCAGGCTAGTGGCTCGCCGTCGCTGGGGTCCGTCGTGGACGTCACGGTTGGACGCGGCGGGCTCGAAAGGTGGAAACTAGAGCGTTCGACAAAGGAGTTCCTGTGAGCAACGTTCGTATTGAATCCGACACGATGGGCGAGATCGAAGTCCCGGCCGACCGTTACTGGGGTGCCCAGACGGCCAGGAGCCTGCACCACTTCGCCATCGGTCACGACACGATGCCACCGGCCGTGATTCGCGCTTTCGGTGTGTTGAAATTGGCGTCCGCGCGGGTGAACGAGGCTCTCGGAAAGCTCGACGCGGAACGAGCCCTCCTCATCGAGGCCGCCGCCGCCGAAGTCGCTGACGGCACTCTCGCCGGAGAGTTCCCGTTGCGTATTTGGCAGACCGGTTCCGGCACGCAAACGAATATGAACGTCAATGAAGTGATCTCGAATCGGGCCATCGAAATGGCGGGGGGCGAGCGCGGCTCGAAGACGCCGGTGCACCCCAACGACCACGTCAACATGTCGCAATCGTCGAATGACACTTTTCCCACCGCGATGCACATTGCCGCCGCGCGCGAAATTGTGGAGAAGCTGATTCCGTCGGTCTCGCGACTGCGCGACGCGCTCAACGACAAGGCCGTGGCCTACGCGGACGTGACGAAGATTGGTCGCACGCACCTGATGGATGCCGTACCCCTGACTCTGGGTCAGGAATTCTCGGGGTACGTCTCACAACTCGACGCCGACCTCGACCGACTTCACGCCGTCCTGCCCGGCCTCTACGAGCTCGCCGCGGGCGGGACGGCGGTCGGCACGGGTCTCAACACGCACCCCGAATTTGGCGCCCGTGTGGCGGCGGAGATCGCGACGTTGACGGGGTTGCCCTTCGTGACCGCACCCAATAAGTTCGCCGCCCTGGCGGCGCACGACGCGCTGGTCTTCGCCCACGGCGCACTCAAGACCCTCGCCGCGAGTCTCACCAAGATCGCTGACGACTTCCGGTGGCTGGGTTCGGGCCCGCGCTCGGGGCTCGGGGAATTGCAGTTGCCGGAGAACGAGCCGGGAAGCTCGATCATGCCGGGCAAGGTCAACCCCACGCAGTCCGAAGCGATGATCATGGTGGCCATTCAGGTCTACGGCAATGACGCGGCGGTCTCGATTGCGGGGGCTCGCGGCAATCTCGAGTTGAACGTCTGCAAGCCCGTCATCATCCACAATTTCTGTCACTCGATCGACTTGTTGTCCGACGCGTGCGACCGCTTCCGCGAATTCTGTGTTGACGGCGTGCAACCGGACTACGACCAGATTCAGCACCACTTGAACAACTCGCTGATGCTCGTGACGGCTCTCAACCCCATCATTGGTTACGACAAGGCGGCCCAGGTCGCCAAGAAGGCCCACAAGGAGAAGACGACACTGCGGGAGAGCGCGCTGGCCCTCGGTTTCTTGTCCGCGGAGGCTTTTGACGAAGCCGTCGATCCGACCAAGATGACGCACCCGTAATGCGCCCCGCTCTCGCGAGCGACGAGTTCGTGTCGTTGTGGCTCACCCAGCATCCTCGTTGGCGGCGCGTCGATGACCGTCTGGTCGCGACCTACGCCCTCTCCTACGAGCAGAGCATCGCGGTGTTGACGCGCACGCTCGAGACCGTCAACGAACTCGACCACCACCCGCTGTGTCAGGTGGGTTACGACGAGATGACGGTCACCCTCTGGACGCACGACCGGGGCGGGATTACGGAACTAGATATGTCGCTCGCGCACGTCTGGGACGACGTGGTCGGCGTCATCGCGCCGTCACTGCGCGAGAGATCTCACTGAACGGGCACGCCCCATAGCGCCATCCAACGACCGAGGTCTGGCTCCATGGGTAGGTCGTCGCCAATAAAGGACTTCACGCGAAGTTCGAGTTCATTGTCGCGACGCTCGCCGTCGCGCGGGGCGAAGGGGTAGAAGGTGCCTTGCTTGGTCAGGTAAACCATCCGCACGTCACCACATCCCGGAGCCGTCTGCGGCACAAAACCAAAGACCGCGCATAACAGGCGCGGCCCGAGGCCGTGTTCCACGAGCGTCGTATGGGCGCCGTGAATACGGGTCGCGAGAGTGCCGATATCCCCGTCATGAATGACGAACCACGAAAATCCGAGAGAATCCGTGGTGAACTCGACGTGGCCGTCGGCCTCGTCGAGGGTCAGGAGTTCGCGCACGTCGTCATCGGACGAGAGCGACGACTCACCACTTCCCGCCTTGAAGCACAGGCCGGCGTGACCGGAGGTGACGAGGTCGAGTTGCGTCTGCAGGGTGAGGGCCGCCGTCGGTAACGCGAAGAGGGCGTCCAAACGGGGAGCGACCTGCTTGGTGCGACCGAGGAGGGTGTCGAAGAGACCCATTTAGGCGTTCATGTCCTTTTCGAGCTTCGCGAGTTGATCGAGTCGTTGTTGCAGCGACGGGTGCGTCGACAACAACGACGCTGCCGAGCCCTTCGTGAACGCCGGGGCGAAGAAGAAGGCGTTCATTCCTTCGACCTTGCGGAGGTCTTGGGTCGGAATTTTGCTGACGTCGCCGGTGATCCGCACGAGGGCGCTGGCGAGTACCGACGGCTTGCCGATCAAGATGGCGCCCGAGCGGTCGGCGGAGAGCTCGCGATAACGCGACAGCGCCAGGGTCAACAAGTAGGAGACGAAATAGATCGCAATCGAAATGAGCCACGTCGCAATTTCGATGAGGAACGTGTTGTCGTCCTCGCGTCCCCGGTTCCCGCCGGTGAACATGGCGCCCCACAGCGCCATGCGTCCCACGAGTCCCGCCACCATGCCGACCGAGGAGGCGATGGTCATCACGGCCACGTCCCGGTGCGCAACGTGGCTGAGTTCGTGGGCCAGGACGGCTTCCAGTTCCTCGTCGGGTAGGCGCTTCATGATGCCGCGGGTCACGACCACGACGGCGGCCTTCGGGCTACGCCCCGTGGCGAACGCGTTGGGTACGTCGAGGTCGGCCACACCGACTTGAGGCTTCGGCATGCCGGCGAGAGCGCACAGTCGGTCGACCATGGCGTGCAGCTGCGGCTCCTCTTCGGGCGTCACGATGCGCGCGCGCATGGAATACAGCGCGATCTGTCCGGAGAACCAGTATTGCGAGAAGATCGCCGCGAACATGATCAGCATGACGACGGGCCACTGGACGCCGACGGCGAAGAGGATGAAACTGACACCCACCCAAAGCGTGACCAGGAGAAGCCCCGTCACGAACATGCGGGTAGTGAGACCCCGATCAGTCTCGATGTGGGAGGCGGCCATGGCCTAGTGCGACTCCTCGCCGCTGGTTTGCGGTAGTTCTGCGGCGGGCGTCGAGCTTCCGAGTTCGGCCTTCATCGCGGCGAGCTGGGCGTCAATAGAGGACTGCGCTCCGGCCTTATCGAGCTGGGCTTGAATGTCGTCGGTGCTGCCGGTCAGGTCCGTGAGGGCCCCGGAGGAAATGAGCTCGTCGAGGGCCCCGCTGCGGGCCTGCATCTCGTTGACCTTGTCCTGGGCGCGCTGAAGGGCGGCGCCGGCGTCAGACATTGATCCCGAAATACCGGTCACGGCTTCGGAGACGCTGGCTTGCGCCTGGGCGGCCGTGTAGGACGCCTTCATCGTTTCCTTCTTGGTGCGGAAGGCTTCGACCTGCGCCTGAAGGGCCTGGGCGGTGGCCGTGAGCTTCTCTTCCTGCTCGAGGACTCCCTGGTGTTGGGTCTCGAGGTCCTTCAATTGATTCACAATGTTCTCGCGTCGGGCGAGCGCTTCGCGGGCGAGGGACTCGTTGCCCTGCTGCAATGCGGCCTTAGCCTGATCGGACAATTTGTCGCCCTGCTGCTTCAGTTGGTCCGCCTGCAATTCAATGCGCTTGCGTGCGGTGGCGACGTCGGCGACGGCGCGACGCACCTTGGTGAGATTCTCGAGCTGCTGTTCGTAGGACAGGTCGAGCGTCTGACGGGGGTCCTCCGCCTTGTCCAGCGCTGCGTTCGACTTCGCCTTCACGATGGTGGTAAATCGCTGCCACACTCCCATGAGGTGCCTCCTTCGGTATTAGGTCACAGCCTAGAGGGCCTCGGGAGTCCGATTTCGACGAAATTATCGCCGTCTTAGGCGACGCCGAGGTCGCTCCAATTCAGCCAGACCACGTTGTGCCGGGCGGCGATGTCCGCCGGTCGCGCGGCGGCGAGCGCCTCGAGGTCCTGGACGCGTCGCGCCGCGTCGGCGATGACGGCGTCGAGTTCCATTCCCGCGACCGCGGGCGACACGATGATTTCGCTGACGCCGTCGGGCAAGGCGCCGATGACCTCGTCGAGCGTGTCGGGGTGGTCGCTGTTCCAGTTGATGGTGGTCGCGGTGACGAAGTGTCCCCGTTCGCGAGCCAAGTCAGCCGCGTCGAGCGCCGAGGGCCCGAAGTCGTAGCCGTGACGGATGGGGAGGTGGTATTCGTCCGCGAGATCGAAAAAGACGTCGTACAGCGAGAGGTGTCGCGCGACGACGTCGTCGTGGCTCGCGAGGAATTGGGGGGTGACGCCCAAGATCATTGCCCGCTCGATTTGGGCCCGGAACTCGCGGTAGACCTCTTCGGGGTCCGCGTGTTCGGCGGCGTCCGACGCGCTGACGGGGAATCCGCCACGTCCACCCAAGAGAGACGGCGCGTAGGTCACGGGGCGTAAATCGAGGTACTCGTGCTCCGAGTTGAGGGCCAACTGCACGCCGAGGGTGCCACCGAGGCGACGCACAGCTTCGCGCGCGAAGGGTGCGGCGACGAGGAGCGACGCGCCACTGACGTAGCCCTCCGTCAGAGCGACGCGAATCCCTTCATTGACGCCGACGCAGAGTCCGGCGTCCGAGGCCGTGACAATCACGCCCCGGGTCGAAGAACCGAGAATCGCGGCGACGTCAATCACGACCGGGGCAACTCCACGTCCTGCTGCGTGGCCTGTTCGATGAGAGAGAGGCGATGGGTCTCGAGAGCCGCGGCGAGATTGTCATTGCCGACGGCCAGAATGCGCGCGGCCAAGAGCCCCGCGTTCGTCGCGCCATTAATGGCGACGGTGGCGACCGGCACGCCGCGCGGCATCTGCACAATGGAGAGCAGTGAATCGAGTCCGTCGAGGCGACTGAGCTGGACGGGAACCCCGATGACGGGCAGAGTGGTCACCGCGGCCAACATGCCCGGCAAGTGGGCCGCTCCACCGGCGCCGGCAATGATGACCCGCAGCCCTCGTTCGCGGGCGGACTTGCCGTAGTCGATCATGGCCTCCGGGGTGCGGTGTGCGGACACGACCCGAATTTCGTACCCGATACCGAAGCTCGCCAGAGTGGTCGCCGCGTCGACCATCACCGGGTGGTCGGAGGCACTTCCCATAACGATTCCGACTTCGAGTGCGCTCACGACGACTCCTTCGTTGCTGATGTGCCGAGGGCCTCGGCACCTTCCCATGCTCGCACGCGCACATCAGGTCCCGTGCCGACCACGGTGACGTGACCCAACTTGCGCCCGGGACGCCAGGCTTTTCCGTAGTCGTGGATGTGCGCGCCCGGCACAGCGAGAGCGTCCACGAGTGATCCCGGCGTCGCGGAGCCGACAACGTTCACCATCGTCGCGTTGGGGAAGAGAGCCGCGGTCCCACCGAGCGGCAGCCCGGCCACCGCGCGGAGATGGTTTTCGAATTGGCTGGTCGTGCAGCCCTCAATCGTCCAGTGTCCGGAGTTGTGGGGCCGCGTCGCGACTTCGTTCAGCAGAACGCCGTCGGGGGTCACGAAAAGTTCCACGGCGAGAACACCCACGGCGTCGACCTGGTCGCCCACCCGTCGCACGACATCCTGGGCTTCTTCGAGGAGGTCGGGATCAAGGCGCGTGGGATAGGTCACTTCGACGCACATGCCGTCTCGCTGGACGGTCGTGACGAGCGGGTAGGCCACTTGGTCGCCTCGCCGTCCGCGGACGAGGAGTCCCGCGATCTCCTGCAACAACTGCACGCGTTCTTCGAGGACGACGGCACCGGCGACGAGCATGTCGCGCACCGCATCGTGCACCTCCGCGTTCGTGCTCGGCGTAAGAACACCCCGACCGTCGTATCCGCCACGATCGGCTTTCACGACGACGCCGTGCGGGGCCGCGGCCACAAAGGCATCAACGGCGTCGCGGTCGTACGACGCAAGGACCAGAAATTTTGGAACGGGAATACCCGCGTCGGCCATCTGTGTGCGCTGGAACGCTTTGGACGTGGCAAATTTCAGGGCTCGCGGGGACGGTGCCACCACAACGCCACTCGCCTCAATCTCCGCAAAAAAATCGAGATCGACCAGTTCGTGGTCGAACGTAATGACGTCACAGCCCGTAGCCCACGCACGAACGAGGTCGTGATCATGTGGTGCGCCGACGACGACGTCGGGTGCACCGGCCACGGCGGCGTCGTCCTGTGCCGCAGCGAGAACGGAGAGATCAAGTCCCCACTGGGACGCGGATTCGCACATCATGCGAGCGAGTTGGCCGCCACCGACGACACCTACGCGGGGGCGTCGTGTCTCTTCGGTAACCTTGGGCACGAACGAGACGCTACCGGTCTCGGTGAGGGAGGATCCGCATGAGTCCCTTGGACGACGCCGCTGGCGTCACGATGCCGCGCAATGTGGTCGTCGTCCTGCTCGACTCACTCAATCGCCACCTCATTGGTCCGTACGGTGGGACGCAGTTCGCCACCCCGCATCTCGACGCATTCGCCGCGCGTTCACGGGTGTTCACGAATCACCACACCGGATCCCTCCCGTGCATGCCGGCCCGTCACGACATCTTGTGCGGGGCGCTCGATTTTCTCTGGCGTCCGTGGGGATCGATTGAAATGTGGGAAGACGCGATCACCTTCGAGCTGCGTCGCGCCGGTGTCGTCACCCAATTGGTCACGGATCACCCCCATCTCTTCGAGTCCGGAGGCGAGAACTACCACACCGACTTTTCCGCCTGGAGCTACGTGCGCGGTCACGAGGACGATCCCTGGAAGACGAGGCTCGACCCGTCCTGGTTCGGGACTCCCGCCCTCCCGGCCGAGGCCGCCACGATTCACCGCGGCTACGACACGTCGCGGACGTATTTTCGTTCCGAAGAAGACTTTCCCGGCCCGCGCACCATGTCGGCCGCCGCGCGCTGGCTCCAGGAGAACGGACGCGAACACGATCGCTTCTTGCTCTTCGTCGACGAGTTCGATCCGCACGAGCCTTTCGACACTCCCGAGCCTTGGGCGTCGATGTACGACAACGAGTGGGAGGGACCCCGGGTCATCTGGCCGCCGTACACCGCGGCGGGTGGTCCGACCACGCCCGACGAGCGCACGGGTCGGCACCTGCGAGCAAATTACGGCGCGAAGCTGTCAATGATTGACCACTGGTTCGGGCGACTGCTCGGGGCGATGGACGAGCACGATCTCTGGCGGGACACCGCAATGTTCGTGTTGACCGATCACGGGCACTACCTCGGAGATCGCGGTGGCATCTGGGGCAAGCCGGGTGTGCCGATTTACCGCGAGATGGGACACATCCCCCTGATGGTGGCGTGGCCCGGCGTGACGGCGTCGACGTGTGACACCCTCACAACGTCCGTGGACGTCCACGCCACTCTGCGCGACATTTTCAACGTGCCGGTGGCGCACCGCACACACGGCGTGTCGCTGGTGGGCGACATCACGGGCACAGGGACGAGTTCACGAGAGCATGTGCTCACCGGAGTGTGGGGCCGTGAGGTCGTGTACGTGGACCGCACGCGACGCTTCGCCCGCACGCCGGTGGAGGGGAATCGCCCGCTGTCGATGTTCTCCAACCGCTGGTCGACGATGCCGATCCACGCGTACCCCGACATACGCCTCCCTCGGCCGGACGAGCGCGCGTACTTAGATCACATGCCCGGTTCCACGGTCCCGGTGATTCGTCAGCCGTTCGGTGCCGACGACCCCGTTCCCTTCTGGGCGCGGATCGGCACGTTCCAGGGCGACTGTTATTTCCGGCGCGATGAGGACCCGCACGAAATCGACAACCGCCTCGACCTCGTCGACCGGGACGACGCTCTCGACGCGTTGCGGGAGGCCCTGCGCGCGATCGAGGCCCCGAGCGAACAACTGGAGCGACTCGGTATCGCCTAGAGCGACTACCTACTGGGGAAGGCGCGTGTGCTTGAACTCGTTCAGCGCGGGTTGCTCGGCCATCATCGTGACGAGTGAGGAGATCAGCGCGATCGACGCGGCGTCGTCGCTCGGTGGGGTCATGTAGCGCACGAAGGTCGCGTCATTGTTGACCACGAAGGTCGGCACGCCGAACGCGTCGTAGACGGACATCGCGCGGTAACTCTCGCCAATGACTTCGTAGGGACGTCGGGAATCGACGTCCGCCCACACCGCGTTGAGGTCAACACCGAGCGGCGCGAGAATCGTGGCGATCTCCTCCCGTGTGACCAGCCGCACGGCCTGGGAGTGTCGGGCGAGAAAGAGCGCTTCGTGCGCGTCCAAGAACTTCGCGGGTTGGTGGTCGCGAATCGAGACGCTCACCGCCAGCGCGAGGAGGTCGGCGTCCTTGGCGGGATCGTTCCACACATCAGGCTCACCCGCCTCCTTGTAGCCCTGACTCAGGGTCCAGGGCACGAAGGTCACGTCGAAATCAGCCCCGGCGCGCAGGGCGCGCACCACATGCTGGTGAATGATGTTGGCGAAGGGGCACCGGTAATCGAAGCTGAGCGAAAACGTCTGGGTCATGAACTCAGACTACGGCGGGGTTCTCGCTAAGGAACCGCGACGCCATTCTCCCGACAGAGGTCCTTGTAGGCGCAAAAACGACACGAATTCTTGGACGGCGTCGCGGGGAACTCGCCAGCCTCGTAGTACGTCGTGATCTTGGTCCACGCGTCGACGGCGGACTTGCGACGGGCGGCCAGCACCGGTGCGGTGACCGTGCGCTCAATGGCTTGCCCGTGACTGACGTAGAGGAGTCGAATACGGCTCGGGCGCTCGGCGAGATGCGCCTCACACAGGGCGGCGTAGATCTCGGCGTTCGCGAAGGTTTTCGCGTCGTAGTCACGATTCGGAAGGGCGCCCGTCTTGTAGTCAATGACCACGAGCGACCCGTCGGGATCGCGGTCCAGGCGGTCCAGAATGCCGAGCAGAGGGACACCATCAACGGTCTCACTGACCCGCAACTCCACGCCTTCGGTGCGAACATTCCGGGGGTCTTCCATCTCGAAGTACCGAGTGATGATCAGATCCGTGTCGTGAAGCAATTTGGCGAGCAGGCCATCATCCAGCGCAATCTCCGTGACGAGGGGTTCGACGAGTACCTCTTCCTGGGCGACAGGAATAAAGCTGCGTGCGGCGTCCTCGGTGCGCTGCTCGGGCGGAAGAGCGAAAAGGTGCTCGAAGATGGAATGGACGAAGGTGCCCTTGGCGGTCGCGTAGGTGGCCGGTTGCCGACGACGTTCGATCGACGCGTACTGAAAGCGTCGGGGGCAACTTTGGAAATCCTGGAGCCGGGAAGGGGAGAGCGCGACGGGTAACGACTGTTCAAAAGGCACGTGATCAAACTAGGTCGCGCGTGTCACGCGCGAGGGATGCGCCGCAGCGACTAAACAAGTGGCGTGGCGAGAGCGAAGGAAATTGAGCGGCGCGGAAATCTCCTCCGTCAAGCACGTTGGGCCGGGCTCTCGGCGGGTGACGCGGTCATTGTGAACGTCGACAAAGAACGCCGTAACAGCTACGTGTTCTTGGCGCATGTCGAAAATATGGCCACGGGTGAGTCGTGGGTGGAAGTGCGCGGTGGCCGCAAGGGAGAGCAGAAGGACCGCTCCTTCCGACCGGACCTCATCTTCCCGGCTGCGGCTCGCCGAGGGAGCAAGATCGTGGGTCCGTCTCTGGTTGAGGCGCCCCAATTGCCGCTGCGATAGTGGTCGTCCGATCCGTTGTGATAGCCGCCACGGTGAGCTCTCGGGACGGCGGAGGTTTCTAAGAGATGCCCGTTCTCCAAGGAGACGACGTCGATCTGTATTACGAGATTCGCGGATGCGGACCACGTCTTCTTTTCTTTAACGGAAGCGGCGCGACGATCGACGGCAGCGCTGTTCTCCTCGACGTTCTCGCGGCCCATTTTGAAGTCGTGGTTCACGACCAGCGAGGCCTCGGTCGCACCGGACTTCCTCGCGACACGACCCCGCACGGACTCGCCCCGTACGCCGCTGACGGACACCGCCTCCTCGAACATCTGGGTGGCGATCCGTGCGCGGTCATGGGCATCAGTTTCGGCGGCATGGTGGCCCAGGAATTTGCCGTGACCTATCCCACATCGCTCTCACGCCTCGCGCTCTTGTGCACGTCGCCCGGGGGCGCAGGAGGCTCGTCGTATCCCCTGCACGATCTCGAGTCGTTATCTCCCGACGAGCGTGCCCAGGTGTCTCTCGCGACTCTTGATACTCGCTTCACCCCCGAGTACTTGGCGTCTCACCCCAAAGACCAACAACTGGTCGCCTTCAACACCCAACGGGCCGCACGGCACAAGAGCGCCGACGTCCTCGCGGGCGAACGCTTTCAATTACTCTCGCGCCGCGATCACGATGTGTGGGATCGACTCGGCAACATCACCGTGCCGACCCTGGTGGCGGCCGGTCGCTATGACGGTCTCGCCCCTCTCGCCAACAGCGAGGCCATTGCGTCACGAGTGCCCTCGAGTCGCCTCCGCATCTACGAGGGAGGGCATCTCTTCTTTGCTCAGGACCCCCGATCTTTGCCGGAGATTATTGACTTTCTCGCAGTATCCTCGATCGACACTCGCCCGACGTAAGCGCGACACGATTCCTTGCGGTGGAGTCCCCAGATTCGACGAACGTCGGGTGCCCTGCGGAACGACTCAATGGCAACTTGACGCCCAAGCAATTCCCTGCGTGAGATCTCGAGCAGCGTTCAGATAGGTGTAGCCAAGGCCGTCGTGGTACGCGAGGTGGGTTGAGAAGAAACCCGACGTCGTCCCGTTCGTCGTGACGCCTGTGGGATCGCTCACGAGCTGTGTGAGACCGAGGACGACGGCGTGCACCTGTTCCAGCTCGATGTGGCTCTGCGCCGCACTTTCCAAAGACACGAGGTCATTGATGTTGCTCCGCACGACGTTCACGTTCACTCCGTGCGAGCTGAAGAACGACAGTGTGGACACTCGCGCGCGCTCGCGGCAGAACGCGTTCGCGTTGGGCGACCATGACTGCTCCGCGGCATTCACGGTCGCGACCAGGGGATTGCGACGTTCGTGGTGGGCGGCAATGAGTACCGAGAACACGAGAACGACCGCGCCGAAAATGTAGATCCCCTTGCGCAACGTCCCCGACGAGTTCGCGAGCCGATCCGGCCACCGCGCTCGATCGAATCGCCCGTCAACGACCTCGTCGCCGTACTCGCGGCTCACCGTTGACCAATCGTCGCCCACCGTGCCTGCTTCGTTTCTTTGTTGTTCGTTGTGCCCTCGTAGTGTGCCACGACGGCCGTCATCATCGCGTATCAAGGCCGCTACCCATGGGCGTTTCTGGTTCGGTAATCTGAGCAAAGAGTGGCGCGAAAGAGGTCATGGGGCGAATGCGACGCGGAGGACTTTCCTGGGTGCTGACGTTAGTGGTGACCGTTGTCGTCACCGCCGGCGTGATCGCGACTGTCGGTGTGACCCCGCCGCCCCCCGCGACACCCCGGACTGTCGCGGTTCCGAGTTCCACCACGACGACCGCCTCTGAGCCGTCCCCATCAACGGCGCATAACGCCACCACGACGACCTCGCCGGAGACCACGACGTCGGTGACGTCGCCGTCAACGACGACCACCCTAAGCACCACGACCACAACGAGCACGACCACCACGACGAGTCCAACCACGACGACAACATTCGTTCCTGGTGGGGGCGATAACGGTGGTGGCGATGATGGCGGCGGCGGGCATCGCGGCGATGGCGGCGGGGACAACTAACAAAGGTGGTCGCCGCGTCGTGAGAGATCTCTCGGTGCCGCTCGCATTCACAACGGCTCGCGCGCTACGGGAGCGGTGACTCTCGTTGCTCCAACGAGACGCGAATCTTCCCCAGTACCGACGACAGCGCGTCGACGTCGTCGGGCGTGAGGACATCAAAGACACGACGACGCACGTTGCGTAATTGAGTGGGGTAGGTCGCTCGGAGTGTCTGTCGACCGAGGGGCGTCAGTGCGGCGGTGGTGGCACGCCGGTCGTTCGGCACACGATTCTTCGTGAGAAGACCCTTGTTCGCCATGTCATCAACGAGGCGAGACATACGACTTGGCGACAGCGTGGAGTTGGTGGCCAAGTCACCGATGCGCAGGTGTCCGGTGTCTGATTCGGACAGGTGGACGAGGACGACGTATTCCGACAGTGAAATTGGGGACTCGACGGCCAGATCCTCACCGAGGGTCTTGATCAAATGCGTGGACACATAGGTGAGGGCACGCCAGGCCAACTCTTCCTGTGGGGTCAGTGCGCGCGCGCGGACGGGAGGCATGGCGCAAGACTAGTGCGTGCGCACACAAATAAAATGATACTCTGAGTCCACCGTCGTCCGGTGCTCGCGCACCACGAGAAAAGGGATCGTTGATGAGTGTGTATACCGAGGCCGAACTCGCCTACTTGACGTCACAGCCATTGATGCGTTTCGCAACAGCGTCGCCGGACGGCAAGCCCGACGTGGCGCCGGTGGTGTTCTCCGTTGACGGCGACGACATCGTCACGGCGGGCTTCGACATCACGCTCACGGTGCGCTTCAAGAACGTGGGGATGAACCCGCGGGCCACGCTCGTGGTCGACGACCTCGCGTCCACGAACCCGTGGAGTCCTCGGGGGATCAAAGTCATCGGGACCGCGCGCATCGAAGAACACGAAGGTTCTCCGCGTTTTCGGATCAGTCCACAGGTGCTCATCAGTTGGGGCATCAATGACACGACGCCGGGGATCCCGAAAATGGAGCGCCGCGTCGTCGGTTGATGTTCGCTCCCGGGGCGACAGACGCGCTTTCGGGTCGTCAGGCCCCACGGGGGACGAGCCACATGGAGCGGGTGACGGGAATCGAACCCGCATGGCCAGCTTGGAAGGCTGGAGCTCTACCATTGAGCTACACCCGCGTGCTCGACAACGCGAGCGGCACAGAGTCTAGGCGACGCCCGCTGGCCAATAGCGTGGACCCGTGGACGAGACGACGCTGTACGACAGAGTAGGGGGCCAACCCTTCTTCGACGCCCTCGTCGCGTCGTTCTATGAAGGCGTGATGAGCGACGAACTCCTCGCGCCGATGTACCAGGGCGACCTTGACGCCGCCCAGCGCCACTTGGCACTGTTCATCGCGCAGTACTGGGGCGGACCGCGCACGTACTCCGAGGAACGAGGTCACCCGCGTCTTCGGATGCGACACGCGCCCTACCGGATCACGAAGCGAGCTCGCGACGCGTGGCTGACGCACATGCGCGCCGCCGTCGAGGCGGTCGGGGGAGAGTTGAGCGAGGACGACCGCTTCGAGATGGACGCGTATTTCGAGATGGCGGCGAAATCCCTGCGCAACGTCTAGACGCGCGGTTCGAGCCACCGCAAGCGGGCCGCCTGGGCGTCCCAGTCGTAGATCACGCAGGTATCCGCGCCGCGGTCGTGCCACCCCCGTCGATCGGGTCGTGTCACGAGTCCGAGAACACCGAGACCGAATGGCGCGAGTGAGAGCGGTAAGAGGATGATGCGCCGCGCCGCGTGTCGTTGCGCGACGCGCTCCCCGTCGCGACGAACGACCCGGATGCCGAGGAAGGCCATGCCGATCGTGCGACCCCCGAGGGACCACTGGAAATAGAAATAGAAGAAGAAGTACGGGATCGCAAAGGCCGCGGTCAACCAGTGGTGGTGAAACAGATCCGGCGGCGAGGAGAGAAACAGCGAGATCGTGGCCTGGGTCGCTCCGACCATGAGCAGGAAAATGCCCCAGCCAGCGAAGGCGTCGATCCCAATGGCCAGCAGTCGCGACGCCGCTCCGGCGAAGTGACCTTGACGATTTTCCTCCATGGTCATCGCGGTGCCGCGCGGCGCGGACGCTGTCGCGGCGAACGAGGAAGGACCGAGGGGAGAATTGAGAAAGCGCTTGCGAAACCTCGTGATGCGGTCAATGAGATCGTCCAGAGAGACGGCCTGACGTCGGAGCAGATCGAGGAATTCCGTCAGGACGCCGGACGTCGAGCGAGCGATGATGGAGGAAATCTCGGTTCGCTCCAACAACTTGTCAATATCGAGACGATCCGCAATGGCGTTCACGTCCAGACGATCGGCAATGGCGTTGACGTCGACGCGCGCCACGATGTCGTCGACATTCACCCGCGCCACAATGTCGTCGACGTCCGCCCGACGCACCACGGCGTCGACATCCACGCGGTCCATCAAACGATTGACGTCGACGCGTTCGACAATGTCATTAACGTCCACACGCTTGACGAGGGCGTCAATGTCGAGGGCTTCGACGATCCGCGCGACGACCGCCTCGGCGACGGCTTGGGGAAGTCGATCAAAAGGATTCCGGCGCGCCACGAGGCCAGCGTAATCAACGTGACGTCGGGCGCCTCCGTCGCGACGTGACCACGAGAACGAGTCCCGCCGCGACGAGAGCGCCGGCGTACCAGAGAATGTGGAGCGACACGCCGGTGTAGGCGAGTTCCGGAACAGCGATCTCAAGGTCACTCGCCGGCGAGGAGTCCGTGACGACGCCCGTGCAATGCAGCGCCGTATCGAGTTTGTAGCCGGCGGGCGCGGTGAGCTCGCGCACACACCACGCCGAACCACGCGGCACGCGGAAGTTCAAGTGCCCCGCGGCGTCCGTCGCGTCGACGGCCCACAGGGTGGTGCCCGCGGGGACGGTGATATTGGTCGGCGCGGGCGGTGGGGCGTACCCGGGTGGGACGGGGTTCTTGACGAACAGGGCGTAGTACGCGCCAGGAATGCCGACACTGGGACTGGCGGCGTTGAACTTTCTCACCCCGAGGTCAATCTCGGAGGCAACTTCGGGCAGGGCGAGCGACGCCGTACGCGCCGAGGCGACCAGCACGCCCGTGCAGTGCAGATCGGGATCGAGGATGTACGGGGGCGGAACACTCACTTCCCGCAGACACCACGCGTACCCCGAGCGCACCGTGAAGCGCAGATGTCCTGCGCTGTCGGTCGTGCCCCTCGCCATAAAGGTCAGCCCAACGAAGCTGGGGGTGTCGGTGGGTGGGACGGGCGGCTCGCCGGGAGGGCCGGGATCCTTCACGTAGAGGTCGTAGGTCGCGTTGGCGATCACCTCGTCGGTGGTGGCGTTGAATTTGTGGGCGTCCAGTGTCACGTAGAGAGGTGTGTCGTCGTAAGTGTAGGTGTGGGTCTCGGCGGGACCGACATAGATCCACTCACGGAGGTGGCTCGGCGCATAGTTCGGTGGTGGCGAGACTTCGGCCAAGAGGTAGTTACCGGGCAAGAGATCGCTCCACCCGCACGCGCCGGCGGCGTCCGTGGTGCACGTCAGCACCGCGCCCGAGGCGGTGTGCGTGTTGTTCGGGTCGTACGTGAGGGAGAAGGTGGCACCGGCGAGTTCGGCGCCACTGGCCGCGTCACGTTTCACGATCGTGACGCCTGCGCGCTGAACCGCATCGCCCTCGGCGGACGTGACGGTAAGTGACGTCAGCGTATTGGCGGTGATTGCGAAGCTTTGATCCTGCGCGGGGTCGTAGCCGGGTGGCGCTATTGCCTCGTGCAAGGTGTACGAGCCCACCGGAAGCGGGTCCGACACGGGCGTGAGTCCTGACGAGTCCGTCGTCAACGTCGCCACCACGTTGTTGCTCCCGTCAAAAACCTGAAACACCGCGTCGGCGACCGGGACGTAGGTCGGATCGTCGCCGATCTTCTGGACCTGTACCGTGCCCGTGGGCGCCCCGGTGGAGGTGAGGGTCAGACGTTGTGAGGTTGACACCGGCGCGCGAGGGGTGGCCAGAATTTGGGCCGTCGGCACGATGACGGTCGGTCCGTAGAAGAGCAGCCCTGGTTGCGCGACGACCGCGCTGGCCGTGGCGACCACGGTGCTCGGCGTCGCGGAGGTGGTGGCGAAGGGTGCGAGAACACGTCCACTGCTGTCCGTCGTGAGCGTGAGGGTCGACGCGTGATTCGACGTGAAGGTCGCGCCACTCAGCGTAAGGGTGATGGGAACGCCCGCGAGGCCGCCCGTGACGCCCGCCGCGCTGAGAGTGGCGACCAGCGTGCCGGTGGTCATCAGTGTGGTGCCACCACCCTGGAGAGCGAGCGCGAGGGACGGAGGAGCACTGATGCCCGTCGCCGCCGTCATCAGTGCCCTGAGTTGATTGAGGGCTCGTTGGACCCCGGCGTCGACCGTCGGGAGTGCAGTGCCCCAGACGACATTGTCGTAGAGCAATTTGGCCGCAATCGCCACTTGGTCCGCCGTGAAAGAGCCCGCCGATCCCGCGGTCCACCAGCCTTGACGCTGCGCGTCCGAGAACGCCCAGCCGAGAGCGTTGCTCCTTGAGAGATTGGCTCCCGACGGTGCGGACGTCAGCGTGTACTGGTACCCCGGCGCGGGGTACCCGCCACCGTGACTCGCGCGATAGGCGCACAGCCCCCATCCGAGTGGTGTGGGAAATCCGAGTCCGTGGAGGCCGTAAAAGGTGTTGTTGCCGTTGTACGTGGCGCAGGCCCCGTGCCAGGCGAAGGGAGCCGGACCCGCCGAGCACGGCGCGAGTCCGTCGGCTCGGGTCGCCGCTGAGGAGATGCTGGCGGGGAGCGTGACGAGAGAAACAAGAACGAGGGCACTGCAGACGAGGAGGCGTCGCATGCCTACGCAGTGTATAGATTCACGTGCTCTCGTTGCGTGTTTATGGTGTAGAGGTGAAAGCTTCTCGCGAGCTTCGTCCGGGTGAAACGGTCATCGTCCGCGTCACCGCGCGGCCGCGGGGTCTCGCGTGGCCCGTCGTCGCGACGCTCGTGGCGGTCGCCGGCGTCGTGGCGACGATGCATTTCTGGATCGCCGCGCGCCACTGGGCTGCTCTCGTGACCGCGGTGGTCATCGTGCCGCCCTCGGCCGTGCTCGGTGCGCGCCTGTGGCGTGCGCGTAGTCACAAGATCACTGTCACCAGTGAACGCGTGCTGGCCTCGAGTGGGGTCGCCCGTCGACACCAGGCCAGTGTGCTGTTGCGCGACGTCATCGCCGTACACACCGAACAGTCGACGCTCGAACGTCTGACCCGTCGCGGGATCGTCATCCTCGACACCCCGCACGGTTCGTTGTCCCTTGAACGCTGTCGTCGACCCGACGCTCTGGCTCGCGTGATTGATTTTCAGCGAGGCCAGATTGTGGAGGCGAGTTACGCCGTCTTGGACCAGGCCAGCGAGCTGGAGGAGGCGCGCGAGTTCGGTCTCATCAGCGACGATGAACACGACGAACGGTGGCGACACCTCTTCGGATGGAACCACCGCCCCTAGGTCGCGCACACGACGTTGTGCAATTCCCAGTACCGTGACTGCGTGACAACTCGATACCGGTGCACCGCGTGCGGCAATATCACTCGCTTCGACGTCGTGGAAACCACGACCGTGCGAGCCTTCCACCACTACACCGTCGGTGGTGAATTGACAGTCGAGGAGCCCGAGATCGTCGAGAAGACCGTGGACTCGGTCACGTGCCGCTGGTGCGGGCACGGACGCAGCGTCGACGTTCTCACCGACGACGCCGTCTAGCGCGCTGTGTTCACTGCGGACGCCCCCCGACGTCGGCCGGCGCCGGTGCATTTCACGCTCGTCGACGAGACGGGCGTGGTGCAGGAGCACCACTACGCCGGGCCGACGCTGGTGGTGGCCGTAAAGGACGACTGCATGGGGTGCGCCAATTTCTACCGGGAGCGTCACCCGGGTTTCGCGCCGTACGAGGTCATCGTGGTCGCGACGAACGACGCCCCGATTTCGGGAAGTGCGTATCCGATCTTTCGATCACCGGAGCTTCTCGCCGCGCTCGATATCCGTTCCGCGCCGTTCTTTGTGCTCATCACCGGTGAACCTCCCGAAGTCACGCGAGAAGGTCTCGTCTACGACGTCTCTCAGGTCCTCGAAGAACTCCGCTAGGGGTCGTGTCACACCTCAAGGGCAGGATGACCGCGAGACCTGGAGGTTGACGTGAATAGAGACATCGAGTTGTCCATCAGTTGTACGCAGTGCGTGCGACGAGGCACGCCGGACTGTGCGGACTGTTTGGTGAGTTTTGTCCTGGGCGACGAACCCGATTCTTTGGAACTCTCGAGTGACGCGGCTCGCCTCGCCAGTTTGATCAGTGCGGAAGGTCTCGTCCCGACGCTGAAGTTCGTCTCGACGCCCTCCCGTCGGGGGTAGGCCGTGTGAGTAGCGTGGCTCCGTGGCCCGCCACCTGCTCGTCACCAACGACTATCTCCCCAAGACGGGCGGAATTCAGTCGTACCTTCACGAACTCTGGCGCCGACTCGAACCCGGACGGGCGGTTGTTCTCACGGCCTCTTCGGATCCGAACGCCGCCGACTTCGACGCCACCACCGACGTTGTGGTCGAGCGGGTCGCGAGTTCGACCCTCTTTTTCCCGTCGCGGCGACACCGTCGTGAGATCGAAGACGCCATCGCGCGCCACCAACCCGACCTCGTCCTCTTGGATCCGGCGTGGCCGCTCGGACTTCTCGGTCCGCGACTATCGAAACCGTACGGTGTGATTCTGCACGGCGCCGAGGTCACCATCCCCGGTCGACTCCCGCTCGTTTCACGCACATTGCGTCGCGTGCTGCGGCACGCGACCGTCGCCATCGCGGCGGGGGGCTACCCCGAAGCTGAGGCGCGACGCTGCGCCAAGTCCCACATGCCTCCCGTCATTCAGGTTCCTCCAGGTGTCGATACGACGCGCTTCGTGCCGATGGCGCTCGAGGATCGGCGGGCGTACCGCGAGAGCATCCACGTGAGCGAGGACGACCTGCTCGTCGCGTCGTATTCACGACTGGTGCCCCGCAAGGGGATGGACACGTTAATTACGGCGAGCGCCATGCTCGCGGTGGAGTTTCCCCGTCTCGTGGTCACCATCGGTGGCGCCGGCCGAGACCGGCCCCGTCTCGAGCGACTCGCCGCACGACTCGACGCGCCCGTGCGCTTCCTCGGTCGCGTCGCTGACGACGCGTTGCCGAAGTGGTTGGCGTCGAGTGACGTCATGGTGATGGATTGTCGTTCGCGGTGGGCCGGATTCGAACAGGAGGGATTCGGCATTGTCTTCCTCGAGGCCGCGGCCGCCGGCGTACCCCAGATCGCCGGTCGAAGTGGCGGGTCGCACGAAGCCGTTCTCGATCAGCAGACGGGCTTGGTTGTTGACGAGCCCCGTAGCCCCTCGCAATTAGCGGAGGCTCTCGCTCGTTTGTTGCGCGACGCGGAGGCGCGACGTCGACTGGGGGCGCACGCGCGTGAGAATGCGGTGCGCACATTCGACTGGGACGTCCTCGCACGCCAACTCGCCGAGGGCCTCGCTCCCTACGACGGATCGGCCCCCGCGGCGAATGACTGACCTATTCTGGGGACAACTATGACTTGGGAGTGTTCGTGAGCCAGCGCGCGACTGAATCAATCTCCGTGCACGCGACGCCCGAGGTGCTCTACGGCGTGGCGACGGACTTCGCCAACTATCCCGTGTGGGTGGCTGACCTCAAGTCGGTGACGGTGCAGAGCACTGACGACGACGGCCGTGCGCTCGACGTCGAGTTTCGGGCCGCCGCGTTCGGACGTTCCTCGACGTACACCCTGCGCTACGACTACAGCCAGGCGCCCGAAGTGCTCGCGTGGACGCAGGTGAAGAGCGATCTCACCGCCAAGTTGGACGGGACGTACCGTTTTGAGCCCAGCGCCGACGGCACGCTCGTGCGCTACGAACTCGAAGTCGACCTGGTGGTGCCGATCCCCGGCTTCGTGAAGTCCCGCGCTGCGTCGCGCATCATGACCCAGGCGCTGCGTGAGCTGAAGGCTCGGGCCGAGAAGCTCGCGTGAGCCGGGTCTCACTCGGCGTCGACATCGGGGGCACGAAGGTGCTCGCCCTGGCGGTGGACGACGCGGGCACAGAACTCGACGCCGAACGCATTGTCACTCCGCACGTCGCCGAGCGTCCGGCCGGTGAAGCCACCGCGGATGCCGTTATCTCGGTTGTTCGCACGTTGGTCGCGCGCAATGGCTGGTCGCTCGCGGACGTCACCGTGGGCGTCGGGCTACCCGGGATGATGACCCACGACGGCATCCTCGCCTTTGCCCCCAATCTGCCGACCGCCTCAGGCGCCGACCTCGGGGCGCACTTGCGGGCGCGGGAGAGCGAGATTCGCGTCGTGTGCGCCAATGACGCCGACTGCGCGGCTGTGGCGGAGTATCGCTGGGGTGCGGCGCGCGGGTGCGATGACGTGATCATGGTCACGCTCGGCACCGGTATTGGTGGCGGCATCATCTCGGGCGGAAAATTGGTTCGCGGTCGCAGTGGCTTCGCGGGAGAAATCGGTCACATGGTGGTGGACGCTCATGGTCCACGATGCGCGTGCGGTTCGCGTGGATGTTGGGAGCGCTACGCGTCGGGTGCGGGCGTGGCGCGGCTGTCGCGCGAGGCCGCGGCGGCGGGGCGATTGCCGGTGCTGGTGGCCCGTCACGGTGGTGACCCGGACGCCGTTCGTGGTGAGGACGTCACCGCGGCTGCGGCCGAGGGCTTGCCGGAAGCCTTGGCCGTGATCGACGAAGTCGGTTGGTGGCTCGCGCTCGGTATCGCGAATCTCGCGGCCATTTTGGACTGCGGGACATTTGTCATTGGTGGGGGACTGAGCCAAGCGTCCTCACTCTTGCTGCCCGCGGCCGAGCGTCACGTCAAGGATCTCGTCGAGGGTGCCGCCGCGCGCCCGCCCATTGACATTCGGGTCTCGCAATTCAACGAGAAGTCGGGCGCCCTGGGCGCCGCGTGGTTGGCCGCGGATCACTTTTCGTGAAGATCGGCGTTCTGCTGCCGACGTTTCGCGACGTCACGAGTGACGCCCTCGCGGCCGCGCGCCTCGCGGCCGACGCCGGTCTCGACGGTGTGTTCGCCTACGACCACCTGTGGCCCATGGGTCGACCCGATCGTCCGAGCTTCGCGCCCTTTCCGGTGCTCGCGCGCGTGGCCCTCGAGAATCCATCGCTGATTGTCGGACCTCTGGTTGCGCGCATCGGACTCGTCTCGCCGGCTGCCCTCATTGAGCAGTTCCGCACCCTCGCCGCCGTCGCCCCCACGCGGGTGGTCGCGCCGCTCGGCACCGGGGACAAATTGAGCGAGGCCGAAAACATCGCCTACGGGGTACCGCCAGCCACCCCGGCCGTGCGGCGCGAGGATCTCCGACGCGTGGCGGAGAGCTTGATCGAGGAGATGGACGTATGGATCGGTGCGGGCGCGGCGGCGACCAATGAAATTGCCCGCGAGGTAGGGGCCACTCTCAACGTCTGGAACAAGCCGGCCGAGGTGGTCGCCGAGTTGGGTGAGGCAGGTCCCGTGAACTGGGCGGGCAACGCGACCGACGATCTACACACCCAGCTCGACACCCTGAGCGCGGCGGGGGCCACGTGGGCGGTGTTCTCGCCCACCGTCGACGTCGTTCATCTCGGCGCCTGGCGCGAGCGCCCCGCGACTTCGAAGTAGCGTACCGAGATGGAATTCCGCCGAATCAACGGACTGCCGCCCTACGTGTTCGCGGCGATAAATGAACGCAAAGCCGCCGCCCGCGCCGCCGGTCGCGACGTCGTGGACTTCGGCTTCGGGAATCCCGATCTCCCGAGTCCGGACATCGCCGTTGAGAAGTTGGCCGAGGCCGCGCGAAACCCGAAGAATCACCGCTACTCCGCCAGTCGCGGTATTCCTCACCTGCGTCTCGCGATTGCGAGTCGCTACAAGCGCATGTTCGACGTGGACCTGGACCCCGAAACCGAAGTGGTCACCACGATTGGCGCGAAGGAGGGCTTGAGCCACCTGATGTGGGTGCTGATCGATCGGGGCGACACGGCCATCGTGCCGTCGCCGAGTTACCCGATTCACATCTACGCCCCGCTGTTCGCGGGCGGACAGATTGTGACCGTCCCGATGCTCGACCCGTCGACGATCGCGAACGAGTCACCCGGTGACTCCTTCTTTGAGGGCCTCCTCGAAGCCTGGCAGCGCGCGTGGCCGAAGCCGCGCGTGATCATTTGTTCCTTCCCGCACAACCCCACGACCGCGTGCGTGGACCTCGCCTTCATGGAGCGCCTCGTTGCTTTCGCGCGCGAGCACGACGTGGTGGTAGTGCACGACTTCGCTTACGCCGACCTCGCCTTTGACGGGTACACCCCGCCCTCGATCCTGCAGGTGGAAGGCGCGAAGGAATGTTGCGTCGAGCTCTACACGCTCACCAAGTCCTTCTCCATGGCCGGGTGGCGCGTGGGCTTCATGGTCGGCAACAAGGAGATTGTCGCCGCGCTGACCAAGATCAAGAGCTATCTCGACTACGGCACTTTCCAGCCCATCCAGATCGCCTCCATCGTGGCGATGAACGAAGCGACGGAGTACCCCGCGCAGCTCAATGCCATCTACCAGTCCCGCCGCGACACGCTGATTGACGGGCTGGATCGCATTGGGTGGCCGGTGGTGCCGCCGCGCGGATCCATGTTCGTGTGGGCGCCGATTCCCGAGGCCTATCGTGACATGACCTCGCTCGAGTTCTCGACCTTCCTCGTGGACGAGGCCGATGTCGCCACGTCGCCGGGTGTGGGCTTCGGCGACGGGGGTGACGGACACGTGCGCTTCTCGTTGATTGAAAACGAGTTGCGCACGCAACAAGCGATTCGTCAGATGAAGCGCGCCCTCACCCGACTGGCTTAAGGCCGCCCCGCTCCTCGCACGTCGACGGTCACGCGTTCAATACGACCGGCGCGCTGGTCAGCAATCTCGAAGCGACTCGAGGTCGGCGCGGTCATGATGTAGAGGTCGCGGCGGTCGTCCCCTCCGAGCATGCACGCAAACGCGGTCTGACTCGTGGTCGCGCGAGCGGTGATCTCGCCACCCTCCTTCACGCGGATGCACTCCGGCGCGAGCGCGTTCGCGACCCAGACCTGACCGTCGGCGTCGAGACAGATGCCGTCGGCGGGGACGAACTCGAGCTGCGCGAACACGCGACGACCCGACAAGGTGCCGTCGGCGGCCACGTCAAAAGCGGTCAAGCGGAACGGCATGGTCTCGGCGACAATGAGGAGCGTTCCTTCATCGTTCAGCACCGAGCCGTTGGGGAATTCCATGCCGTCGACAACCTGCAGAACGGCGCCCCCGTCGGCGAGGACGACGACGTGGGTTGCGGGCGGGGGTGAGGCCAACATGCCCTCGACTCCCACGTCGCGCAACATGACGTCGAGGTCGAAACCGAAGTTGCCGACGTAGGCAACACCGTTGTCACCCACGACCATGTCGTTGGCCCAGAATCCGCAGTATTCCGAGATGTCGGCGTACTGCTCGGTCGCGGTGCCGTCATAGCGCAGCACGCGGTGGTCGGTCATCGACACGATCAACAGCGAACCGTCGGGGAGCCACCCGAGGCCGGACGGCTGGCCGGGCACGCTGACTTCGAGGCGTTCGTCCGATCCGTCGGGCGCGATGGAGAACACGCCGTGCCGGTAGAAGTCGGAGAACCACAAGCGTCCCCCGTGCCACCGTGGTGCCTCACCAAAACTGAGACCTTCGTGAAGTGTGCTCGCCGTGTACGTCGTCATGATGCCCCCTTGACTGTGCGCCCAACGTATCCCACCGGATGCTCTCGTGGTCTGTGTTGTTGCCAACTGAGCGACGAGGAGCGGCGGTGTCGCGTGTTACGCGCGTGCCACGGCGCGCAGCCACTGCGCGTATTCCATGTCCGCGAAGGTCGGGTCTCCCGGCTCGCAGCGCAGCGACGACGACCACGCGTGCTCGAGCTCGTCGAGTCCGCCCCAGAGACCCACCTCGAGGCCGGCGATCGTGGCCGCGCCACGGGCGGTCGCCTCGAGGGACGCCGAGCGCAGCACCGGGAGTCGGGAGCACGTCGCTTGAAGTTGCAGCATCTCGTCCATGGCGGCGGCGCCACCGTCGGCACGTAATTCGACCAAGTCCACGCCGGCGGTCGCGAAGGCGTCGGTCATGGCGCGCACCTGAAACGCTTGGGCGTCCACGACCGCACGCGCGACGTGGGCGCGACTACTTCCTCGAGCGAGCCCGCTCAAGACGCCCCGCGCATCCGCACGCCAAAAAGGAGAGCCGAGGCCCGTAAAGGCGGGGACGAACGACACCCCTCCCGCGTCGCTGACGGAGAATGCGAGAGGGCCAATGTCCTCACTGCGCTCGATGAGACCGAGTTCGTCGCGCAACCACTGGATGGCGGCGCCGGCGACGAAGGCGGAACCTTCGAGGGCGTAGGTCGCGGGACCAAAAGCCCCGAGGTCCCAGGCGACTGTCGCGATAAGACCCTCGGGGATGACGGGGACGTGGGCCCCGGCGTTGGCCAGGATGAAGGCACCGGTGCCGTAAGTGGCTTTCACCATGCCGGGCGAGAAACACGCCTGGCCGAACAGCGCCGCTTGTTGGTCGCCAAGAATCCCGGTAATCGGCACGTCCGCGAGTTCGGGAAGAACCCCGTCTGCGATGGTGCCGAAATGACACGCCGACGGTCGCACGTCAGCGAGCAGGTGATGGTCGACACCGAGTAGCCGACACATCTCGGGCGACCAGTCGAGCGTCGCGAGGTCCAACAACATCGTGCGCGACGCATTCGAAGGTTCGGTCACAAAGACGCCCCCGTCCACGCCGCCCGTGAGCGTCCAGACGAGATAACTCTCCACCGTCCCGAGCGCGGGCGCCGCAAAACCGTCGAGTGCCCCGTGGTCGCGCAGCCACCGCATTTTGGTGCCGGAAAAATAGGGGTCGAGCACGAGCCCGGTGACCCGGCGCACTTCGTCGAGGTGGCCCTCGGCCGACAGTTGTGCGCAGTGATCTGTCGTTCGTCGGTCCTGCCAGACGAGAGCCCGGTGTCGGACCGCTCCGGTCGCACGGTCGAAGGCGATGGTGGTTTCACGTTGGTTGGTGATGCCGAGCGCTCGGATGTGGTGTCCGTGGCTCAGGGCGCGCTGGGCCACTTCGGTCAAGGTGTCGAGGGCGAGTCGGGCGATTTCCTGCGGATCATGCTCCACGAGACCCGGCGCGGGGAAGTACTGGGTGAGCTCGCGGTAGGCGCTGTCGGTGACCGCACCGGTGGCGTCCACGGCCACCGTGCGCACTCCGGTCGTGCCCGCGTCGAGGGCCAAGATAATGTCCACTGGGCATCACGCTACCGACATCCCGTGCGGTGACTGGGAAATCGCAGAGTTCACAAAAGTTTCGAAAAAAAGAGTTGACTCGGTGTAATTACAATGCTGTAATGACACAGCATCTTGCGACGGGTTGGTGCGCCAACCACAACATCTTGTGTCTGGGGGGACAAACCGCAGTAGCCTCCCCACACCGCGAATGTGGCGCAAGATCGTGGATTTTGAGTGTCGGAACGTCAGTAGAAGAGAAAGAAGAGAGAGATGGCCATCGCCCCACAGCGGCTCGGAATTGGATTGCGTCGATACTTTACGACTGAGGATCGTCACCCCTACGACGACGTGATCTGGGAGCGTCGTGACGCTCGCATCACGAATTTCCGCGACGGTTCTGTCGCCTTCGAGCAGCTGGGTGTCGAAGTGCCGGCCACCTGGAGCTTGAACGCCACCAACATTCTCGCCCAGAAGTACTTCCGCGGCACCATGGGCACGCCCGAGCGCGAGACCAGTTTGAAGCAGGTCGCCGACCGCATCGTTGACACCATCACCAATTGGGGCATCAAGGATGGCTACTTCGTCGATGACGAAGAGGCCGAGACGTTCCGCGCCGAACTGAAGCACCTCCTGATCACACAAAAGGCCGCGTTCAACTCGCCGGTGTGGTTCAACATTGGTGTGAAGGGTGTCCCGCAGCAGGGCAGTGCCTGCTTCATCCTCGCGGTTGAGGACAAGATGAGCTCGATTCTCAACTGGTACACCGAAGAAGGCACCATCTTCAAGGGTGGATCGGGGGCCGGTGTGAACCTGTCCAAGATCCGTTCGTCGATGGAGCTCCTCGAAGGTGGCGGCACCGCGTCGGGCCCGGTCTCCTTCATGCGTGGTGCGGACGCCTCGGCCGGCACCATCAAGTCCGGTGGCAAGACGCGCCGCGCGGCGAAGATGGTCATCCTTGACGTGGACCACCCGGACGTCGAAGAGTTCATCTGGTGCAAGGCCAACGAAGAGAAGAAGGCGCGCGTGCTACGTGACGCCGGCTTCGACATGGACCTCGACGGCAAGGACATCACGTCGATCCAGTACCAGAACGCCAACAACTCCGTGCGTATCTCCGACGATTTCATGAACGCCGTGATCTCCGACGGCGACTGGAACTTGACCGCACGCACCGACGGATCGCCGGTGCGCACGGTGAAGGCGCGCGAGATCTGGCGCCAGATCGCTCGCGCGGCGTGGGAGTGCGCGGACCCGGGTCTGCAGTTCGACACCACCATTAACAAGTGGCACACGTCGTCGAACACGGACCGTATCAACGGTTCGAACCCGTGCTCGGAGTACATGCACATCGACAACTCGGCCTGCAACCTCGCCAGCTTGAACCTGATGAAGTTCCTGCGCGCCGATGGCTCCTTCGACGTGGACAGCTTCAAGGCGGCCATCGAGTTCGTGTTCACCGCTCAGGAAATCATCGTTGGTAACGCGGACTACCCGACCGAAAAGATCGGCGAGAACTCCCGCAAGTTCCGTCAGTTGGGTCTCGGGTACGCCAACATCGGCGCCCTCTTGATGGCCTCGGGTCTGCCCTACGACTCTGACGCGGGTCGCGCCTGGGCCGCGGCCATCACGGCGCTCATGACCGGTCACGCGTACGCCACTAGCGCCCGCACCGCGGGTCGCATGGGACCGCACGCCGGATTCCACGAGAACGCCGAGCCGATGCTGAACGTGTTGCGCATGCACCGTGAGGCCAGCCGCACCATCGACACCAACAAGGTTCCCGTCGAGCTGATCAGCGCCGCCCAGCAGGTCTGGGACGACGCGGTGGAGTTGGGCGAGAAGTACGGCGTGCGCAACGCGCAGGCCAGTGTGCTCGCTCCGACCGGCACCATTGGTCTGTTGATGGACTGCGACACCACCGGTATCGAGCCCGACCTCGGTCTCGTGAAGTTCAAGAAGTTGGTCGGTGGTGGCAACATGGCCATTGTCAACCAGACCGTGCCGCGCGCCCTTCAGGTGCTCGGCTACTCGCCGGCGGAAGTGGACGAGATCATCGCCTACATCGACGAGCACAAGTCCATCGTGGGTGCTCCGGCTCTCAAGGCCGAGCACATGCCGGTCTTCGCGTGCTCCATGGGTGACAACACCATCCACTACCTGGGTCACGTGCGCATGATGGGTGCGGTGCAGCCCTTCATCTCGGGCGCCATCTCGAAGACGGTCAACATGCCCGAAGAGGCCACGATCGAAGAAGTCGAGGCTCTGCACATGGAGGCCTGGAAGCTGGGTGTGAAGGCGGTCGCGATCTACCGTGACAACTGCAAGGTCGCTCAGCCGCTGTCGACGGCGAAGAAGGACGGCGAAGGCCAGACCACGCCCGCGAACCTGATGGGCAGTGGCGAGCACGCCGAACTCTCCGACCGCATCGCGCGTCTGGAGTCCGAGCTGCTGGCGGCCCGCCAGGACCACGTGGTCGTGGGTGCGGTGCGCGAGCGCCTGCCCCGTCGTCGCGCGTCGGTGACCTTCACCTTCCGCGTCGCGGACTGCGAAGGCTACGTGACCGTGGGCGAATACGAAGATGGACGTCCGGGCGAAGTGTTCATCAAAGTGTCCAAGCAGGGTTCGACCCTCGCGGGCGTCATGGACGCGTTCTCCATCTCGATCAGCCTCGGCCTCCAGCACGGTGTGCCGCTCGCGACGTACGTGCGCAAGTTCGCGAACATGAAGTTCGAGCCGTCGGGCATGACCGACGACGCCGACCTGCGTATCGCAACGTCACTGGTGGACTACATCTTCCGCCGCCTGGCCCTCGACTACTTGAGCCCGAGCGAGCGCGAGGAACTGGGTGTCCTCTCGGTCAGCGAGCGCCTGCAGCCCACGCTGCCGGACATCGCCGAACAGGCCACGCCGTCCATCGGCATCGAACAGCCGCGTCAGCCGGTGGCCGTGACCGAGAAGCCTTTGGCGCGCGCCGAGCAGCACGATGCGCCGATGTGTTACTCGTGCGGTAACGCGATGCAGCGCGCGGGTTCGTGCTACGTGTGCAGCAGCTGTGGAGCGACCAGCGGTTGCTCGTAAACAGAGCCATGACAAAGTGATGTCAGAAGCGGTGGCGCGAGTGCGCCACCGCTTCTGACATTGAGGGACACGTTGCGGGGAGCAGTCACCAAGAAATTCGGGAAACATCCCGAGATGTGTATATATTCTCTACAAAAGGATTGGCGTCCGAGATGATTGACGATACGCGCCGGGACTTTCTTCGTCGCTCTCCGAGTCGAGTCAACACTCTCCGCGACACTCGAGATGATGACCTCCTCGCTCCCGAAAGTCGTGGCGTCGTGCGAGATTCGGTAATCCCGTGGGCGATGGCGTCCATCGTCTTCGGCGGCATCTCGGTCGCTCTCGCACTCTCGTCGTGGGTTGTCGTCAGCGCACGAAGCGCCTCCGATGCAATTGATCTAAGTTTTTCGACCACCGAAGTCGGTGTGCGAGCACAGAGTGGTTGCGTCATTGTTGTTGCGGTGGCGGCGACCGTAATGCTTCTTGGACTACTAGCTCAGCAATTCCGATTCGCGTTGTCGCGCACGGTCCTGATGACGTTGACCGCCACTATCTTCCTCGTCAGCCTGATTGGCATGTTCCACCTCGGAAAAAATGCCACGCAAGCCGTCCAGTACAACTCAATCTCAGGCGTCAAGTGGAGCATCTATCCGTCGGTTGCGCATCTTTATCTCTTGATCATCAGTGCGTTCACGTTTGTCAGCCTGATTGTTGCCGATCGAGCAAATTCTCGTCGAGAGAGTCTTCGGTAAATCGTGGACTCAGAGCGCCGCCGGTCCTCTGTCCGAAGATTCTCCCCAGCGGGAGTTTGAAGAGGACGTCCGTGGAGCGGGTGAACCATAGATCTCCTCAACGTGACTCTTCGCGCCGCTCAGGATCCTTGTCGACTTTTGTTGGCGCGAGATTTCTCGGTGGGGACCGACACGCGACGCCAGGGATCATCGGGAATGCGCCGCAGGATCTTGGCGATGTTGACGTACTTCTGATTTCGGGCGTGCAATTCGTGGGGCGTTGTCCGCTTGTTCGCTGTCGGACATTGCAGGCGGAACAGAAATCATGAATGCCTACGACAACTTTGGTCCCGGAGCGACTAAAGGTGCGTCGTATACGTCGCGCCAAGATCTCGTGGATGGACGCATTGACGCGGTGATCTCGCTTCTGCACGTGGTCTGCGGCGTCGTTATCGCTCTCAGTAGTAGGTGGCCGTGGATACATGCGAGAGCTGTGGGCACATTCTTCGACGAAACATTCGGCTCTTTGCGTTTCGGTGGTGGTGACTACGCCTTCTTCGTCGAGATTCTCGCGTTCGTGCTCATTGCCGTTGGCGTGGTGGCGTTTCACGCTAAGAGCCCCGTGTCGCACTTCCTCTCTGCGACGACGACGGTCATCATTCTCGCTGTATCAATTCACTCCGTATGGTTCGAAGGTAGGGGTGTCACTCACCTTGTGAACTACAGCATCCCCGGCACCGATTTCGGAGATAGCGCTGGCTGGAATATCGGGCCCGATACGGGCGCGTGGACGATCTGGATCATGTGCGCGCTCTTGGGAGTTGGGAACCTCGTGTCATGGGCACAATCTCAGTAAGCCACGCCAAGCGTCGTACCTGACGGCAGTACGCTTTAGACCTTCAGACCACCGCCGTCGCGTGGTCGACGGAAGGAATCTATGTCGTCGCTCTTCGGACGCAGCCTGCTGCAAGATGCGGACCTCTCGGCGGAGGAGATGTCGGACCTCCTTGAACTCTCGGCGTCGCTTCGAGAGGAGAAGCGCTCGGGTCGCGAGCGAGCTCGCCTCGTGGGTAAGAACATCGCGCTCGTCTTCGAAAAGGCGTCAACAAGAACTCGGTCGGCCTTCGACGTGGCCGCCCACGATCAGGGCGCGCACACGACCCTCTTCAGTCCCCAGGACACCCACATCGGGGAGAAGGAATCGGTCGCGGACTACGCACGCGTGATGGGGCGGATGTTCGACGGAATTCAATTCCGTGGTCACGCCCATAGCGACGTCGAAGCCCTCGCTGCTCATTCGGGCGTTCCGGTGTGGAATGGCCTCACCGACGACTGGCATCCCTCCCAGGCGCTCGCGGATCTCCTCACGATGCGCGACCATTCGTCTCGTCCCTTACGCGACACTGTGGTGACCTACTGCGGAGACGCGCGTAACAACGTGGCGAACTCACTCCTCGTCTCGGCCGCGATCATGGGAATGGACGTTCGTCTCGCCGCACCGGCGGCGTTACAGCCCGCCGAGAGCGTCCGATCGGTGGCGGACCGGCTCGCGTCGACGTCGGGAGCGCGCATCACGATCACCGACGATGTTCACGCGGCGGTGCGCGACGCAGATTTTCTCTACACCGACGTCTGGGTGTCGATGGGCGAGAGCGAAGAGATCTGGGCGGAACGCATAGAACTACTGATGCCGTATCAGGTGAACGCCGATCTGGTGCGCGCCACGGGTGTTCCCTCCACCAAGTTTCTCCATTGCCTGCCGGCGTTTCACAATCTCGAAACGGGCGTGGGTCGGGCCATCAACGAGCGATTCGGCTACGAGGCGCTGGAGGTGACCGATGAGGTCTTTGAGTCCTCCGCGTCGATTGTGTTCGACCAAGCGGAGAATCGACTCCACACAACCAAAGCGCTGCTCGTCGCCACCCTCGGCGCTGCGCTCGGGTGAGACCGTCCGCTTCACCTTTGATGAGTGCCCTAGGGATTCGGCGATGACCCAAAAGGCACCACACGAGGACGCTCTGCCGCGGGTCGTCATCCTGCTACGGGGTATCAACGTGGGCGCTCATCACCGAGCGTCGATGGCGGAGGTCGCCGCGGCTCTCGAAGATGCGGGCTTTTCAGACGTGCGCACGCTGCTGCAATCCGGCAACATCGTGGCGCGCACGTCTCTGCTCTCCACGGAGGTCTCGCGCGTCGCCTCCGAGGCACTCGGTCAGCGTCTCGGCTTTTCCGTTCCCGCGGTGGCGTGTGCGGCTGACACGTTTCTTCGGGTAACAGAGCAGCATCCTCTTGATACTCCAGGGCGCGATGACCGCTTGCTGACTGTGGCCTTTAGTGAACCCGCGATCTCAACGGACATGGTGGCCGCGTCCTCACTCGCCGCAGCGAGCGAGGACGAGATTCGCGCCATTCCGCCCGTGCTCTATCAGTGGTGTCCGCACGGCGTCTCGAATGCCGTCAACGTCGTTCTGGCCCTCGATCGAGCCACGGGGGGTGTCGCGACGTTGCGGAATTGGCGCACGCTGCAGAAGATTCGGGCCGTTCTGTCGACCTAGACGGTTAGTGACGCAAGAACACGGGCGCGCGGTAGGAGCCCGTGTAGTTCTTGACGTGTGACGCGAAGTCAATGAAGAACGAACCATCCGGATCGAAGTTGCGTTCGAGGGCCTCGACCGCGGTGCGGCGATCGAACGCGTCGAGGCGCAGCAGGGCCTGAGGGTCGTCCAAGTGGCGAATGTCGAGTGAGCCGCGCGCTCGCTCGACCGCCTCTCGACCCCGGTCGCTGCGCACCAGCAGACTCGTCCAGCCGTCCGATGAACCCACCGAACCCACCGAGATGTCGGCGGAGCGGCCGAGGAAGTCCGCGCACTCGTCGCACCCCTTGAGAGCGGCGCCGTGGAACTCCTTGATCGGCTCATCAACCGCAATGGCGCCGTCGGCGTATTCGACGATGAGGCGTCCGCGGATCACGTCAATCTTGGACACGCGTTCCATGTCCACCACGCGACGGCGCTCGAGTTCGTCGACGATCAACTTCTCGTAGTCAAAGGACTTGGTGCACAAGAGTGCAACGGTCAGCACCACGGCGTCCACACGGTGGGCACCCGTCGGCCATTTCCTCAGTTGCATGGCGGCGAGCCCCTGCACTTCGCAGGGAGTGCCGACGGTGGCGATACGGGGCTTCGGCGGCAGGGCGTACGTGGAGAGGTCGAGCTCCGCCAGAGCCATGGTCTGGTTGTAGAAGGAGCCGGCGGCGGCCCGCACTTCGGCGGCCGTGGTGGCGATCGTGGCCACACCCTTCCATGGTTCGTTCGGGTCGTCAGACGGCTTGGACACGAGCGCGCCATCGATCGCTCCCGCGTCGAGGAGCCCGCAGAGCAAGGCCGAGACCGCGCCGCCGTCTTGGGCGCCGTCGGGTCGCCGTGCGGCGCGCACGGCGTAGGCCTCGAGCACGCGACCGAGTCCCGCTCCCGGGTCCCCACCGGTGATCTTCCAGTAGGCGTCACCCGGATCCGGACGGGTCACGAGGTTCTCCTCGGGAATCGGCACGTCCGTCTCGGGTGTGGAGGGGGGCCAGGTGGCCTCGTAGCGCAGTCCACCACGGGGGCAGTAACTCCAGCACTGCGAGCACCCCGTGCACATCTTGATGAGCTCGGGGAGATTGGTCTCCTCGTTCACGCCAATGGAGTTCGACGGACACACCGCCACACACGTGCCGCACTGGATGCAGCGGTCGGCGTCGATCACGCCGGCCGCGAGTTCCCAGAACCACGTTTTGCCCGGCGGTTCCGTAATGGAATTCATCTGCTCGCGCAGTTCGTACTGTTTCACGACGCATCCCCCGCGATCACCCGGCGCAGGCCATCTAGTGGGATGCGCCGACTCCACGTGGTGAAGGATTCGTCCGAGGAGCGTTCTTCGTGGAATCGCGTCGCGAGACGCTCAATGGCGCTCTCGAGCGACCGTGACGGCAACGCGCCTTCAACCCAGTTAAGAAAGCCGGCCTCGGGACCAAGGGCCCCGCCGACGCCGAGGTCGTAGGCCTCATCGAGGGACTCTCGGGAACGATCAATGGCGCCCCGCAGTCCAATGTCGGCGATTTGTGGTTGCGCGCACGAGGCCGAACAGCCCGAGATGTGAATACGCAGGGGTTGGTCCCGCAGGGGAGAGTCGGCCGGCAGGTCGCCGAGGCGCGCATCTAGGCGACGAGCTAATTTCACCGCACGCTCTTTTGTCTCCGTGATGGCGTAGCGACAGAATTCGTTCCCGGTGCAGGCCTGCACGCCGCGGGTGAAGGGACCCGCGTTGGGCGAGTACTTCTGGATGAGTTCTTCATTCAGCAGAGCGTCGACGCGCTCATTGGGTACGCCAGAGAGAATGAAGTTCTGGTCGACGGTGAGCCGCACCGTCCCGTCGCCGTAGGCGTCTGCCAGTCGTGCCGCATCGACGAGGTCGCGTCCGTTGAGTCGGCCCGCGGGTACCACGCACCCGACGTAGCTGAGCCCCTCTTGACGTTGGGGATGCACGCCCACGTGGTCGCGGCGATATCCCGTCGTGAGGGAGTCACCCGCACTCACCGGTGTGAAGCGCAGGCGGGCCACCAATTCTTCGGTGAACTTTTCGGGTCCGAGTTCTTGGGTCAAGTACCGCATGCGCGCGAGTCCCCGGTTCTCCCGGTTACCGAGTTCTCCGAAGAGCTGCGCGATGGCACGGGCCAGTTCGACGGCTTGGTCCGGGGTGATGAACATGTCAATGGGGGAGGCGAGTCGCTCGC
The DNA here is from genome assembly GCA_903873775.1 of uncultured Actinomycetes bacterium. GTDB lineage: Bacteria > Actinomycetota > Acidimicrobiia > Acidimicrobiales > RAAP-2 > RAAP-2. Next base: position 3,730 of record CAIQPR010000003.1, on the reverse strand, counting down.
CGTCGGAGAGACCGCCACCGACCATCACGTTGTAGCCCGCGACGCCGTCCTTGGTCGCCGGCCACAGTCCAATGTCGTTGATCTCCGCGCGGCAACAGTTTTCGCTACACCCGGCGACGGCAATCTTGAATTTGCGGGGTAGATTCGCGTACACGCGGTTACCCGTGAAGAACTCCGAGATGGCGCGGGCGGTGGCGAGAGAGTCCACGTGTTCGTGGGGATCGACGCCGCTCACGGGACAACTCGTCACGTTGCGGGCGCAGTCGCCGCAGGCTTGGATCGACGTGAGTCCCACGCGCGCGAAGCGCTCCCAAATCTTCGGGATCGAGGCCATGGTGAGCCAGTGCAATTGAATGGTCTGTCGCGTGGTGATGTCGGCGTAGTGATTACCCCACAGCGGATGCTCGGTGGGACCTTCGGCGAAGGCTTCGCCGGCCAGACCAATTTCGCGGGCCTGCGCGGACGTGAGCACACCCCCGGGTACCTTGACGCGCATCATGAAGGCGTCGCCACCTTGGCGCTGCGGGTAGATGCCGACCCACTTCAGGCGTTCGACTTCGCCGGGCACGGCCATCAGAGCCTCAGGACCCTTCGACGCGTAGGTCGAGATGATGGCTTCAGCGACCTCAAAGGGGTGGCGACGCTGCTTGAGAAGTTCTTGTTCGTTGAGTTTGAAGATGCTGCGATAGGGGTTCAGAAACTTGAGACCCTGGACCTGCGGCCCGTCAAGACCGAGACCGTACGGGTCGTCGGCGTCGCGGCGATCGCTCATGCGCCGACGCCTCGGTGCCCGCTGTACGCCGTCGCTGTTCGTGTAAACATGTTTCGACTATATATGACTGAATTAGTCATGATTACAATTCGGTAACGATGGATACGAAATGACTGACATCTCGCCACCCGCGGTTCTCCCGGTCGCCCTCCTTCTGAGCGGCCGACGGTGCCTCGTGGTCGGAGGGGGACCCGTCGGGACCGACAAGGTCCGTGCCCTGCTCGCGGCGCGGGCGGTGGTGCACGTCGTGTCCCCCGAGGTGACGGACGACCTCGCCACCTTGATCGCAGAACGAACTGACGTGACGTGGCGCCAGGGAACATTCGTCGAGAGCGATCTCGCGGATGTGCGACTCGTCGTCACCGCCACGGGCGTGCGGGAGGTTGATGACGAGATCTTCGCGCGCGCCGACGAGCGGGGGTTGTGGGTGAATTCGGCCGACGACCCCGAACGATGTTCTTTCTATCTCATGGCGACCGTGCGTCGTGATCCCGTGGTAGTCGCCATCACGACGGCGGGAGCGTCTCCGGCCATGGCCAGCTATCTCCGTCGTCGCCTCGATGGCGCACTCGAACCCGAACTGGGCGACGTGGCCCTCTTGCTACGCCGCGTGCGCCGGGACCTCCAGGCCGCCGGCGTGCCGACCGAAGGGTTGCCCTGGTCGCGCGCCATTACGCCCGCGCTCTTTGACCAGGTTCGCCACGGCGACCTCGAGGCTGCACGCACGCAGTTGCACGAGGCACTGAGGCCGTCGTGAACGTCCATTTGGTCGGTGCGGGGCCGGGTGATCCCTCGTTGTTGACCGTGCGGGCGGCGGCGTTGATTGCATCCGCGGACGTGATCATCGTCGATCGTTTGGTCGATCACCGCGTACGGGCTCTCGCGCGGGCGGACGCTCTCGTAATTGACGTCGGTAAACATCCCCGCGACGGTGGGCCCACCACGACGCAGGAGACCATCAATGCTCTCCTCATCGAGCACGGCCGTCGCGCCGACTGCGTCGTGCGGCTAAAGGGTGGCGATCCCTTCGTGTTCGGCCGCGGTGGCGAGGAACTCCTCGCGCTGCGCGCCGCCGGTATCGATGTCGAGGTCGTGCCGGGTGTGTCGTCGGCCTTCGCCGTGCCGGCCCTCGCGGGCGTGCCCGTGACGCACCGTGGTCTGTCGACATCGGTGACCGTGATCTCGGGTCACGACGTCGGCGACGGCAGCGACTTCGAGCTCGCCGGACGTAGTCGCGCGACCATCGTCATTCTCATGGGCGTGGAACACCGCGCCGACATCGCCGCCGCCCTGAAGCGTGGGGGACGGTCACCGGCCACGCCGGTGCTCGCGATCGAGTGGGGTTCTACGGAACGGGAACGTCGCGTGAAGACAACGTTGGGTGAGCTCGGTGCGACGCTCCTCCACGCTCCGGCCGTGATGGTGGTGGGTGAGGTCGCGGGACTCGACCTCTAGGAGGCGGCGTTGGGGTCCGCGTGGAACTTCTGGAACACGTCCAGTAGTCCGTTCAGAACGTCGTCGGGAAGATCATCCTCGGTGAGCGTGCCGGCGGTCGCCACCGTGACGCGCATTTGTTCGAGGTACGCGGTACACGCGCCGCAGTCGGCGAGGTGGCGCTCCAACCGACGCCGCGCGCGCCAGGTCAGCCCACCGTCGAGGTAGTCGCTGACGAGCGCGACGGCGTCGCGGCAGGTGATGCTCTTCGTTATTGCCACGTCGCACCTCCTCGCACGGATGACTCTACGGCGTCACGAACCTTCGCCCGCCCCCGGTGCAGGATGACCCGCACGTTGGCGACCGAGAGTTCGAGCAGCTCGGAAACTTCTTCGGTAGATAGTCCCTCAACGTCGCGAAGCGTTACGACGGCCTGTTGTGGCTCGGGGAGGGCTGCGATGGCGGCGCGCACCGCCGCGAGCGTCGCCGCATTGGCGAGGCGTCCCTCGACGACCTCGGTGAAAGGTTGCGGGGGTTCGCGCCACATTCCCTGTTCGTCGAAGCGCTGCGCCTGAACGGGATCCACGGGGTTCGTCGGAATTTGCCGGTGCTCGCGTGTGCCGGTGCGTCGCGCACGATTGACGAGAATGCGCAGCAACCACGTCTTGAACGAGGAGCGACCTTCGAATTTCTCCGCGCCCTTGATCACGGCGATCCACGTGTCTTGCGCGACATCTTCGGCGGTGGCTTCAGAATTCACGTAGTAGCGCGCGACGCGCACCAGGGTGGAGTGGTACCGGGCGACCAATTGTCGAAAGGCGTCCGCGTCGCCCGCGACCATCTTCGCTACGAGAACCTCGTCGTCCATGACACTCGAGCGTAGTGAGGCTGAACGAGGTCGGTGTAACGCGCTGTGGGGGTTGGGGAACGGTAGTGCGGCACCAACGCCACCTCACAAGGAGAACGCAATGAAATTGTCCACATCCCTCCGGACGCTCGCGGCGAGCGCTCTGCTCGTCGGCATTAGCGGTGTCTCGCTCGCCGGCGCCGCGACCACCCCGCCTGTCGCGCCGACGCACGCATTGTTCGTCGAGACGGACGCCACCGCGGGTAACCAGATTCTGAGTTACGTACGCGCCACCGACGGCACCGTCAGCCTCGCCGGAACCTATAAGACCGGTGGCAAGGGTGCCGTCGCTGCGAGCGCCGTCGCCGACCCGCTCGCCTCCCAGGGCGGCCTCTTGCTGGCCCGTGCTGGCACGCGCCTGGTGGCCGTCAACGCTGGTTCCAACACGCTGAGTGTGTTCAACGTCAGCGGCACGTCGTTGCAGTTGCTGCAGCAGATCTCGTCCGGCGGCGCCTTCCCGAACTCCCTCGCGGCCTCCGGCAGCAATGTTGCGGTTCTCAACGCGGGTGGCCAAGGCACGGTCGTGGAGTACCACTGGGTCAACGGACTTCTCGCACCGATCGCCGGACAGTCCCGCACCTTGACGCTCGGCAACACGACGCCCCCGAACTTCGTCG
>CAIQPR010000002.1 GCA_903873775.1 uncultured Actinomycetes bacterium | reverse complement strand
TCGTCCGTCGGTGGTGACTGGCCGTTCAACGCGCCGTTCTTCATCATTCTGAACGACGCTGTTGGTGGTGTCTCGTCGCCGGTGGCTCCGAACGGCTCGTCGGCCTCGATGAAGGTCAACTGGATCAAGTACTACCAGTACCATGGCTACGGAGCGATGACTGTTCCGAAGCACTAGTGCTTTTCTCGCAGTACCCATGCAACGAACCCCGCGAAGCGATTCGCGGGGTTCGTTGCATGTGGGGGCTCGTCAGTGTGACGCCCGCGACTCGCTGACAGCGTCCGCCCCGTTGGACAGGCTCGAGTGTCCGAAAACCGCTAGTCGGCGTCTCGTGTGTCGGCCAGACTCCTTGATGTGGAGCTCGACCGACTGACCTGCGAACGCGCCGTGCGGGCGCGGGACCGTCGATTCGACGGATGGTTCTTCACTGGTGTCCACTCGACACGTATCTATTGTCGTCCGAGCTGCCCCGCGCGAACGCCGCGCATGGATCGCGTCGACTTCTTTTCCACCTCGGCGGCGGCACACGACGCGGGGTATCGCGCGTGCCTTCGTTGTCGGCCCGACGCAGTGCCCGGATCACCCGTGTGGGCACCGAGGACTGACGTGGCGGCCCGGGTCATGCGTTTGATTCGTGACGGCGTGGTCGAGCGAGAGGGTGTGGCGGGTCTCGCATCACGTGTTCATTACAGCCAGCGACACCTTCAGCGACTTCTCGTCGATGAGGTCGGCGCGGGACCCTTGCAGCTCGCGCGCGCCGAGCGCATTCGTTCCGCTCGCGTCCTTCTCGAGACGACGACGATGCCCATGGTGGACGTGGCCCACGCGGCGGGGTTCGCCTCCGTGCGTCAGTTCAACGACACGATGCGAGAAATGGCGGGTCGGACACCTAGTGAGATTCGACGCCACCATCGCGGCACACTCGACACACCCGGACAGATTTCGTTGCGGCTCGCGTATCGTGAGCCGTTCAACGTCGATTCGCTCTTCGGACACCTCATCGCGACAGCGACACCCGGCGTGGAGTACTGGGACGGGGAGTGGTTGCACCAGGGACTGCGACTGCAACACGGCACCGCTTTCGTCGCACTACGTCCCGAGAATGGGTACGTGAGCTTGCGCGCCGAAGTCGACGATCTTCGAGATCTCACGAGCCTGGTGTCGCGCGTGAGGACGCAGCTCGATCTCGATGCCGATCCCGTGTTGATTGGTGAACACTTGTCGACCTCGCCCGCCCTGGCCCGCGAAGTCGCCACCGCGCCCGGTCGTCGCATCCCCGGCTCGGCGGATCCTGTCGCAATGACGATTCGGGCGGTTCTCGGACAACAGATATCGACCCGCGCGGCCGCGGGTCTCGCCGGACGACTGGCCGCAGTCCTTGGGGAACCTACGGGACGTGAAGGCATCACTCACCTCTTTCCCACCCCCGCAGTTGTCGCGGAGGCCCCAGATGAGGTGTTGGCCATGCCGGCGACCCGGCGCGCCACCGTGCGGGCCGTGGCCCGGGCGATGGCGGAGGGTGAGCTGGACGTCGAGCCTGGATGTGATCGAGACGAGGCTCGACGTGTGCTGTCGTCGGTACGTGGCGTCGGTCCGTGGACGTGCGGAGTGGTCGCGATGCGCGCCCTCGCCGATCCGGACGAGCCCCTCCTCGGGGATCTCGGCGTCCGTCGCGCCATGGGAGCCCTCGGACTCACAGATGAGAACAGCACGGCGTGGCGTCCGTGGCGTAGCTACGCCGTGCAATACCTCTGGGCCACGAGCGACCATCCCGTCAACCACCTACCAACGAAGAAGGAAGAACAATGAGAACCTTTGGTATGACCCCGAGTCCACTGGGACCGCTGTGCTGCGTGAGTGAGGACCAACGACTAGTACGCGTGGCCATGGAGAATCAGCGCCATCTGCCGGACCCGTCGACATTCGGCCAACCGAGCACCGTGCCGATCGATGTCGCCTCACAGCTGGAGGACTATTTCGCGGGGCGACGTCAGACATTTGAGCTCGCCATCGCACTCGAGGGAACGCCGTTTCAGTGCGAGGTGTGGGAGGCGCTGAGGGGCATTCCCTACGGCGAGCTCACCACGTACGGCGAGCTCGCGGCCGCACTCGGTCGACCCCGCGCGGTGCGTGCGGTCGCTCAAGCAGTTGGGCGAAATCCACTTTCCATCATCGTCCCGTGCCACCGCGTCGTGGGGGCGGACGGATCGTTGACCGGATTCGCCGGAGGACTTGATCGCAAGCGTGCGCTGCTCGCTCTTGAAGGCGCCGACCGCCGAGATGAGGCGCGGTCCGTCACGAGGTCGGCGACTACAGCGGTCCATTGTACGAAAGGCTAAGGGGGACCGCATGTTGGATATGAAAGACCAGTGTGAGCGATGCGGCGTGACGCTACCGCCACACGCGACGGACGCGCGTATTTGCAGTTACGAATGCACGTGGTGCGCGTCGTGTGCCCACGAGATGAATGACCGTTGCCCGAACTGCAACGGAGAACTGGTCACGCGTCCCACCCGAGCCGTCTAGCCGACAATCGGTGGACGACGAACGGTGTTGCGACGCCGGCAACGTCCCAGAAACGGGGGCGTGTGGCGCTCGTCGAAGACGTCATAGATGCGCGGAATGGCTGAATGTCGGCGGTGTGAATTCAGCAACTTTTTCGTGACCGGATTGGAACGGTAATGGTACGTTACTGAACAGTCACTCTGGAGGGTCTATGCGTCCGTTACTTCGTCCCGTTCTTGTCAGCGCCTTAGTTCTGGGGGCCCTCATTGCGCCTGCCGTGCAAGCATCCGCCGTGAGTGTTCCTTCGTGGACCACGGTGGGATCAGCGTCAGCGCACGTGGCGGGACAGCACGTTGTTGGTTCGGCCTCCGGATCCTCCGCCATTGATCTGCGCGTGACGCTCACGCCGTCCAACGCGAGTGGACTTGCCGCGATGGCGCTGGCGGTCGTGAACCCCGCGTCGCCGCACTACCACCACTACTTCTCACCCGCGCAGATTCGTCGCGCGTACGCCCCGAGTGCCAGTGAGGTTCGCTCGGTGGCGTCGTATTTCCGCAGCCAGGGACTCGTGGTTGATCCCGCGATCTCGGATGGCTTCGTGCTGCACGTACACGGCACGGTCTCTCAGGCGGCCCGTGCGTTCCACACCACCTTCGATCAGGTTCGTAGCGCGCACGGTGTCGTCGGCGTCGCCAACGCGACCGCTGCGCAACTGCCGCGGTCGGTGTCGAGCTTCGTGCAAGGCATCGTTGGACTGAACTCCGCCGCCCGTGCCTTTCCGCAGAGTGTCCGCGCGTCGGACGCGGTGACGCCGCCCACGTCCTGCAGTGCGGCCGATACGGCCGAATCGAAGCGGACGGGCCTGGCGCCGACGCCAGCCGACCAAGCGTCCGTCTACGGACTGGACGCCCAGTACGCGGCGGGGTACTCGGGAACCGGGCGCAACGTCGGTCTCCTCGAATTCGCCGGCTACAACCAGCCGGACGTGAATTTCTACTTTTCGTGCTACGGCCTGTCCACCACGGTGACGTCCGTCAACGTCGATGGCGGTCCGGCGAGCGGCACGCTGACGGACGGCAGTTCGATCGAGAGTGACCTCGACATCGAAGAAGCGGCGGTCCTCGCTCCGGGAGCAAACATCGTGAACTACCAGTCCGCCAACACGCTCAATGCGTTCATTGACGTCTTCGCCACCGTCGCGCAAGAGGACCGCGTGTCGTCCCTCTCGGTCTCGTGGGGTATCTGCGAAACGCAGACGACGTCCACGGCGTATCAGCCGGTTCTCGAGCAGTTGGCCGCCGAAGGTATTCCCGTTCTTGTCGCGGCGGGTGACTCGGGTTCTGAGCAGTGCGCGAACAATGCCCTGCCGGGTGGACACGCCGACTACTCACTCGAAGTCGACGACCCGGCGAACTCTCCCTGGGTCACGGCAATTGGCGGCTTGCGTCTCAATTCCTTCACGCCGGGCGACGCGTCCGTGTGGAACGACCTCTGCTCGGGTGGTGTGCCCTGCGGTGGTGGTGGCGGTGTGTCGACCGTCTACGACCGTCCGTCCTGGCAGACCGGCGTGGGAGTGAACACGTCGCTCGCCGGACGCGAACTCCCGGACATTTCCGTGATGGGTGATCCGCGCACGGGCTTCATGGTCTATTACAACGGCCACTTCGGCTCAGTGGGTGGCACCTCCATCGGCGCACCGATTGTCGCCGCCATGGTGACCGTGGACGCGCAGGCGTGCGGCGTCTCGGGAGTGGGTTTCTTGGATCCCCGTCTGTATCAGATGGCCAGTGACGGCGTCGGCATTCTCGACATCACGAGCGGATCGAATGACTTGTACGGCACGGGTGGCTACAGCGCCACCACGGGCTACGACATGGCCAGCGGACTCGGAACCCCGGACAACGCCACCTTCCTCCCGGCGCTGTGTGGTGCCGTGGGTTCGTCGTCGGCAACGCCGACCACCGCGGGCGTGACGTCGAACTGGTCCTTCTCGGTGCCGACCGGCACGCACACGATCACCGCGGGTACGGCGCTGACGGTGACGCTTCTCGGCTCCAAGGCCATCTTGCCGGCCAGCAGCAACGCGTACACGGTCAACGGAACGTCGGTCGCAGCTTCCGTCACGAACGGTGTCGTGACCCTGGCGGCGCCGCACGACATTGCGCCGAACTCGACGATCACGATCGGGGTGACCGGAGCCGTCAACGCCCCGTCGGCGGGCGCCACCATCGTTGAAGTGAGTGACCCGACTGGATACCTGCAGGTGGCTCAGATTCCGACGACGGCACCGGCCATCACACACATCACCAACAATGCTCCGAGCAAGATCTTCCTCGGCGGTGAGACGTCGATCACGGTGACAGCTCTCGACGGAAATCTCCCCGTGTATGGTCAGAGCGTTTTGGCCACGAGCAATTCGTCCAATCTGGTCATCATCGGCTCTCCGCTCAACACCAACGTCAACGGTCAAACGGTTCTCACGGTTGCCGGTACGGGCATTGGATCCAGCGATGTGTCGGTGGGCGTTGGTTCGTCAACCTTCGATCTCCACTTGACGGTCGCCAATACGTCAGGTGCGACCTCCGCCAAGTACGTCGTCGCCAAGGGTGACGTGGTTTCGACGACCGCCCGCCCGTCGGCATCAACGAATTGCGGCGTTGTCGCGCAGACCAAGAAGGGACATCTCGCCGACACGGTCAAGACTCTGGCCAGTGCGTTGAGCGCCATCTCCGGCGTCGGGACGAACGCGACCGCTGCGGACGGCCCGGCGGGGTCCTGTGTCGTCGCCTACGTCACGACGACGGGTTCTCTCAAGCTGGCCGTCACCTCGGGCGGCGCAAAGGCGACCATTCTTGCGCTCACGCCGCCGAGCGGGGTGAGCGTGGCGAAGGTCACGCCCGGGCTGTCGGTGAGCGGTACCACGGCGAGTGTGGTGTGGGCGTCGAGCACCGGTCACCTTGAGCTGAGCACGGTGAGTCCGATCACGACGTCTGCATCGATCACGACGGCAGATATCACGACCGACGCGGAAGCCTCCAACGTGTCGCTGACCGGTCTCTCGTTGGGTACGAGCATCGCGCAGTCGGGCTCGACGACGGATGTCAGTGTTGTCTCCAACAAGACCGTCTGGGTGTACAGCGGATCGGCCGACGCGTGGACGAAGACGGACCTGTCGCTCAATGCCGGCTACACCAATACCGGTAAGGCTGCCCTGACGGGCAGCGCCGCGATCGTGTCCACGAACACCGCGGGTGACGCCCACGACTTCCTCATCGCCACCCGCGCCGTGAACGGGCACGTCGTCGTGTTCAATCCCTCACCGGACGACGCGGGATTCTGGTTCGTTGACGACGTGACGTCTAACACCCCATCGCTGACCACGACGGCGGATGTGTCACTGTTTGATGCCGGTGTGCCGACGGCAATCGTCATTGGTAAGTCGGGCGTTGACGTGGTGACGTTGCCGTCGCCGTTCCCGGCGCCGTGGATCATCGTGCCGGTGAAGGTCACGGGGGCGAAGGCGACGTTCGCCAGCGCCTCCAGCGGCTTCATCGAAACGGCGACAGCGGCGGACCAGTTGCACCTGTAAGTGACGGCAGCGTGTGGGTCGGTCTCTCGTGTGATCGGCCCACACGCTGCGAACGTCATCGCGCGTCACGTTCTCACGGATCGCGAGCATCGCGTCGTGAACCGACGGCTCTGTCGCATCGCCGGTCCGTCACTTCCGGTACCGGCCGAGTGGCACTCCCAGCGGGATTCGAACCCGCGCTGCCGCCGTGAAAGGGCGGTGTCCTAGGCCGCTAGACGATGGGAGCCTAAGCCACGTCGTCGACAACGACGTGGTGGTCGGGCTGCCCGGATTTGAACCGGGGACCTCTGCGTCCCGAACGCAGCGCGCTAACCAAGCTGCGCTACAGCCCGTCGTCGGGGTTACCCGCGACCCCTCTACACTACTCGGATCGCGTGGGGGGTTCCAAGGCCGCCTCGGCCGGGTCGTCCGCAGTGACGTCGACCGGTTCGTGACGCTGCACAATGATCTCATTGACGCGGCGCTTCTCGATGCTCTGGACGCGTAGCTCCCAATTCTCAAAGGTCACCACGCGACCCGCCTCCGGGATCTCGCCAGCGAGGTCCATCACGAAGCCCGCGATGGTCACGTATTCCCCCTCGGGGATCGGGATCCCGATCACGCTCTCGACCTTGTCGACGTGCGTCTGTCCGTCGACCAGCCATCGGTCCTCGCGAATACGCGCAATTGTGGGTTCGTCGTCTTCGTCGAACTCGTCGTTCAAGTCACCCACGAGCGGCTCGAGGAGGTCACGCGTGGAGACCACGCCGGCGACGCCACCGTGCTCGTCGATCACCAGGGCGAAGGTTCGTCGCTGCGTGCGCATTTCTTCAAGCGCCTGCAGCACGTCCATTGTCTCTGGCAACAGGACGGGGGGACGTCGAACCTTTCGTGCGATCTCGGTGGCGGTCGGAAGTGAGACGCCGACGGCCCGCTTGGCCGAGGTCGATCGAAACAGGTCATTGACGAACAACACGCCGTCCACGTCGTCGAGATCATCGAGGACCACCGGAAAACAGGAGTGCCCGGTGTCGCGCACTGCGTCGGCGACCGCTTCGGGCGTGACGGGCACGGTCAGGTAGACGACGTCAACACGTGGGGTCATCACGTCGCGAACCTCGAGGTCGGCAAGTTCGTGCACGCGACGGACGATTTCGACGATGCGCTCGTCGGGGGCGGGCTCCGCATCTCCCGTATGCGTGAGGGAGCGAAATCTCGACCAGAGACTTCGGCGAGGATGTTCGCCGCTCATTTAGGCGTTTGTAGCGCCCACGCGGACCGTTGCCGGCTTCCACGCGTCGTCTTCAAACGTCTCGCCACGCAGCAGCGCGCGCACCGCGCGACGCACCCGCTGGGGGTCGAGGGGCTTCACGACAAATCCTTCGGCGCCGCTGCGGCGGGCCAAGAAGACGTCGGGACGCCGGTCCAACAACATCAAGACCGGCACGTGGACATTCGCACCGTAGGACTCCTCGTGACGAAGATCCAGGCAGATGGCCATGGCGCCCATCGACCCGATCTGCAGATCGAGGATCGCGAGGTCGACATCGTGCTCTTGGAGGAGCGCGAAGACTTCGGGACCCGAGGAGGCGTCGAGAATCTCCAGCTCGGGCGACTCCAGCATCGAACGGAGTTCGCTCCGCAGAGACGGCAGGTCACTGGCCAGAAGAACGGTTGCCACGGAACCAGCGTAGCGGACGGCTCTAGAGATACGAAGAGGCCACGTCGGCCAGGGCGTCGACGTCGGTGAGGGGATCCGCTCGCCACGGGATTTCGGCGACGAGAACGTCGGGATCATCCCCCGTGAGCACGGAGACGGCGGCCCGGTCTCGTCGCGCCGCACGCTCCAACTCGCGCAAGTTGTCCAGGTGCACACCGAGAACGCCGCCGGCGAGCGGCAGGTGTTCGGGGTCGCTGTCGGTGAAGTGGGGGTGGACGCGATTCACGAGGACACCGCTGGTACGAAGACCCCGGGTGGTGAGTTGGTCCTTGAACCACCGGGTCTCCTCGAGGGCGTCGGTGCGAGGTGTGGTGACGAGGATGTAGGCGGTGGTGTCACTGGCGAGGAGTTCCTGCACCGAGCGCGCACGATCGATGAAGCCCTGGTGGAGGGAGGCGAAGGCCTGGAAGAACGACACCACGTCGTTGACGAGATCAGTGCCGACGACGCTGCCGATGGTCCTCGTGGCCGCCGCCGTCGCGAGGGAGGCGGCGCGCAGGGAGACCTTGGTGGGCGCGAGAAGGGCGCGGACGATGCCGTGCGTGAGGAAGTTCAAAAGGCGGTCGGGTGCGTCCAACAAATCGACCGCGTTGCGCGTGGGCGGCGTGTCGATGACGACGACGTCGTAGTGGCCGGACGAGGAGAGTTCGTAGACGCGCTCGACCGCCATGTACTCCTGCGTGCCCCCGAGCGCCCCCGCGAGTGACCGGTAGATCGGATTGCGACGAATAGCGGCCAGCGACTCGGGCGAGCCCCCGTAGCGTTCGAGAAGGCCGTCGAAGGTACGTCCCGCGTCGAGCTGCACGGCGGTCATTTCGCCCGACCACGGACCCTCGACCACGTGTGCGCCGCCTTCAGCAAGATCGAGTCCGAGGGCGGACGCGAGCCGCTTCGCGGGGTCGACCGTGAGGACGCACACCCGCCGTCCGCGCTGCGCGAGAGCCATAGCGAGTGCCGCCGACGACGTGGTCTTGCCAACACCGCCGGAGCCCGCCACCACAACGACGCGATGGCGAAGGAGCTCGTCCGCGAGCGTCATGACGCACCTCCTCGTAACGCGTCAGCCAACGTGGCGAGTCGGGAGAGATCGATGGCGTCGCCGGGAACCTTCGGGAGCACGATCTGGTCCAGAGGCAGATCGCGGTGGAGGCGCTTCAGTTGGCGCTCCTCCTCGTCAACGCGCGCCAGGGTGAATGTGCGTGCCTCCTCGAGGCTGCGCACCAGGCCGGCGTCGAGCGGTGCGGTGTCGTCGGTCGTGAGCTCCTGTTGCAGGCGAGGGTCGCCACCTTCAAAGTTGTTCACGATCACCGTGGACAACGCCACACCGGCGCGATCTTCAATATCGAAGGCGGCCTCGATGGCCTCGGCGACCGGCAATTCCGCGGCCAGCGTGACGAGGGAGACGCAGCAACGTGATTCGTCGCGCAGAAGCTCGTCCACTTCTTCGGCCTGACGACGAATAGGTCCCGAGCGCGCCGCCGCCATCAGCGAACTGGGCGAGGCCAACAAACTGAGTGAGTGACCCGTGGCGGGGGCGTCGACGATGATCACGTCCACGTCGAGGTCGCGCGACAGCGCCTTGATCTTTCCAAGAATGAGGACATCGCGAATGCCCGGAACCGCCGTCGAAATTACGTCCAGCGCGCCACTCGAGCGCAGCCGACCCACCAGGCGCCCAAAACCGTGATCCTTCATCCACTCCACGAGCGCCTCGTCGGGCCCGAGGTGACGAGCGCTGACGCGACCGCCGGAGTCGTGTTCGAAGAGTGTGCGCGACTCGTAGTCGAGTGGATCCGTGGCGTCGAAGCATTTCAGTAGTTCGTCGCGGCCCTCGAGTTCGATGAGGTGAACGTGCAATCCCTCCACGGCGCCCGCGAGCGCCAACGCGGCCGCGACGGTGGTCTTGCCCACGCCGCCCTTGCCCACGACGAAACGAACCTTGCTCGCTTCGAGGGTCGCGCGGAACGTCACGAGAGAACGGTAGTGGCGCGGAGGTGACCTCTCGGCGAGGTAATTGTGAACTCCCTGATCAAAGGTCTTGTGATGGAGGACCTCGCGTCGGTAGCGTCGCGGTGAAGGACTTCGTCTGGGGGGATGGATATGTCAATCACCGTCATGGAATGGACCACCGGGGCCGCGTGCCGAGGGTCGCACCGCGACGCGTTCTTCCCACCAAATACCACGGAGCGTAAGGACGATCGACTCGAGCGCGAGGCCGTCGCCAAGCGCATTTGCGCGGGATGTGCGGTGCGCGGGGAATGCCTCTCCATGGCGCTGCGAAACCACGAAATCCATGGAATTTGGGGCGGTATGAACGAGGACGAGCGCCGGTCGCTCATTCGGGCGAGCTAGCCCACCCGAGTTGCACGGGGCTGACGCGCGTCAGCACGAGTAGAAGTAACACGGTGACCACGTGCACCGCGGTGCACCACAGGCATATGTGCTTGATGATCAAGAACTCGGCGCAAATGAGCCACAGAATGAAGGCGAAACCCACGAATGCCAGCACGAAACGCCCGACGTGCAGCCACCGCTCCGGACGACGCCAGCCCCAGGGAGAATTGAGCGCGCTCATCACGATGTACTGACCAAGACCGAGAATCGCGACCGGGATCCCGAGGAAGCGCGACTGGGCGGACGTGGTCACCAACGCGCAGTTCACGACGCCCTTGTCCGAGCACGCCAGCACTTGCGTACCCGCAAAGTGGGCGTAGGTCAGGTAGGTCGAAATACCGAGCCCGAGAAGGCTCAACACGAAGGTCGTCACGACCGCCCAGCGGGGAACGTCCCGTAGTTCGGTCACTTGATGTGCATCGCGCTCTTGGCCGCCATGACGCCCGGGGAGTCACACACGGAACCTGGCTGGTTGTTGTCCGCGGCGCACACGGACGCCGTGAAGTAGTTCGACGCCGAGATGATGCCGTCGGTCAACAAGTTGGTCGAGTCATTCAGGGCCCCCGCGATTTGGTCGTGGCTCAGGCCGGCCAGAGCGCCCGGCGTGTACTGGGATCCCAGCAGGATGTACTTGTTGTCAAAGGACACGAAGGGGAAGGTGGATCCCTGCGAGGGCGTCGACGGGTTGTACAGGTTCAGTACCGCCTGCTCTTTCGCGTTCGGGGTGGCGATGGTCTTGTAATTCGCGTCTTCGACTTCCAGCGGCACGAAGGTCACGTACTTGGACTTGTAGCTCGAGTAGCGAAAAGTGAACGTGGAGGTGTTGGGGTAGCTGTCGTTCGGATTCGACTGCATGTACTGCAGTCCCGTGAAGGTGCCGAATCGGCTCAATGACGTGATCATCGCCCACCGTTCCGCCGCGCAGTAGGGGCAGTATTCGGCGCCGTAATAGAAGATTGTGGGGTGCTTGACGCCTTCCGCGTCCGCCCAGTTGAGGGCTGCGCTGGTGGGATTGGCGACGGACGGGGTGTTCACCGCGATATCGGGTGACGTCACACCGACGGTATTAAAAACCGACGTCGGCACGGCGGTGACCTCACTGAGGACCTGGGCCGAGACGGGTCCGAACGACGTCTTGGACGTGGACGTGGTCTGATTCACTTTCACGATGACAATGACGCCAACGAGGATGACGACGATGCCAATCGTGACCCACGTAAAGAGTCCGGCGGGACGGCCGGCCTTACCGGTGTTCCCCTTCTTCTTCGCCGGGGCCTTCTTCGCGGGGGCTGCGGTCTTCTTCGGCGGATTGGTCGCCATGGCGCTCCTTTGTTGCAGTGCACGCTCAACTTACACGGCGTCCGACGTCGACTTGTTTAGGTTTTAGGTTCGTCTTATGTAGTTTGAGTGAATGTCCGAGCCTCTTGTTCCACGTCCCGCGGCCACTGTCATGACCGTGCGCGACGGGGAGCAGGGTTTCGAAGTGCTGATGCTGCGTCGCAATCTACGCAGTGACTTCGTGGGCGGCGCGTACGTCTTCCCCGGTGGCGGGGTGGATGCGGCCGATGCGGGTCCCGACGTGGCGCCCGCGGTCACTGGTCTCACCGACGAGATGGCCTCGACACGCTTGGGTCTCGCAAGCGGGGGACTGGCCTACTACGTGGCGTGTCTACGCGAGCTTTTTGAGGAAGCGGGCTTGCTCCTCGCCAGTCACGCCGACGGCCAGCCGATACGTCTAGACGACCCGGAGGTCATGGCCCGCTTCGCCGCGCATCGTCGCAGTGTCAACGACGGCACGGTCAGATTTCTCGACGTCGTGACCAGCGAGGGTCTGCAGCTCACTCTTGACGCGCTGGAGTACGTGGCCCACTGGGTGACACCCGTCGGACCGCCTCGTCGCTACGACACACGATTCTTTGTGGCCCTCGCCCCCGCCGCGCAGACCGCCGCGCACGACGCCCACGAGACCGTGGCCGACGAGTGGATCCGCCCCCGCGACGCTCTGGCGCGTCACGCCCGGGGGGAACTCGAGATGATCTTCCCCACTATTCGCAACTTGGAGGCCATCGCGGACTTGAGTGACGCGACCGCCGTTCTCAACTACGCCCGGGCACAGAGCGACATTCCTCGCATCGAGCCCCGCATCATCGAGCGTGCCGGCGAAGTGGTGATCGTGATGCCCGGCGACGACGGCTACGTCGACTAGAAGAACCGCGTCGCCAAGTCGTAGATCTCGCGGGGCACGACTTTCACCGTCGCCGTGACGTCGGCGAGCGGGACGCATTCGATTTCGCCCCCACGAAGAATGGGCACAGATCCAAAGAGCCCGGCGCGCACGGCGTCGTAGGCGGCGGCTCCCACACGGGTCGCGTTGATGCGGTCGTACGCGGAGGGGGTGCCGCCTCGCTGCACGTACCCGAGAACCGCGGTGCGTGTGTCGAATCCCGTGCGGCGTTCGAGCTCTTCGGCCAGGTGATGGCCCACGGAGCGGCGCGCCAACTGCACGCGACCTAGTTGATCCACGGGTGCGTCGTCGGGCTCGGCACTCCCGAAGCTCGCGAGGGTGACCCCTTCGGCGACCACCACGATGGAAAAACTCGAGCCGGCGGAGTGTCGGCGTCGCACGTGGGCTTCCACGGCGTCGATCGTGACGGGAAACTCCGGGATCACGATGAAGTCGGCGCCACCGGCGAGGCCTCCGAGTGTGGCGACCCAGCCCGTCGCCCGTCCCATGGTCTCCACCACAATGATCCGGTGGTGTGAGGCCGCCGTCGTGTGCAGTCGATCGAGAGCTTCGGCGACGACACCCACTGCGGTGTCGAAACCAATGCAGTACTCCGTGGCGGCCAAGTCATTGTCGAGCGTCTTCGGGACGCCCACCACCGGGGCCCCGTGGTCGGCGAGCCACCGGGCCACGTTGAGGGTGCCGTCTCCCCCAATGGCAATCAGCGCGTCGAAGTGGTCGTTAATAGTCGCGAGCACCCGGTCTCGCCCGCCGTCGGGGTGATCCAAGTCGAAACGCACGGAGCCCAGAATGGTGCCGCCCTGCGGCAAGATGCCGGCCAACGACGCGCGGTCCAGTGCGTATGTGTTGGGGGTCCCAATCAGTCCGGCCCACCCGTCGTGCACGCCGATGACGTCGTGACCCTCGGCGAGCGCACTGCGACCAATCGCGCGTACGGCCGCGTTGAGCCCGGGAGCGTCGCCGCCAGCGGTGAGTACTCCAATGCGCACGGGATACCTCCGACTCGCCCCCGTCGGAGTGTACGTCGCCTACGCGCTCGTCTCGATGGCTCGCTCGAGCGCGTTCAGGAGGCGTGCGGAGCATCCGGCGGCGCCGACGGGAGGCGCAACGTCCTCCACGATGCGACGCGCGAGTTCGTCGAAGATGCTGGCCAGCAACGGGTCGTCCGTCGCGGCCGGCACGCCCAGGTCACCTCCGTGGGAGACCTCACGCCGCAGTGGAATGCTCGCGAGCAGCGGGACCGCGAGTTCGTCCGCGAGGGACGCTCCGCCACCCTCGCCGAAGAGAGGGTGCGACTCGCCGCAGGCGCAGGCGAACGCGCTCATGTTTTCGATGACGCCGACGACGCGCAAATTCGACTTGCGAGCAAAATCCGCCGCACGAGCCGCGACGCGCTGGGCGGCCAGCGCGGGCGTGGTCACGATGAGATGCGACGTCATAGGCAAGATGCGGCCGAGCGTCATGGCAATGTCGCCCGTGCCGGGGGGCGTGTCGATAATCAGGTAGTCAACGTCCGACCAGTCCGCGTCCTCCACGAATTGTTGGACGGCCCGCTGGACGATCAGGCCGCGCCAGAGCAACGCCTGGTCCTCGGCGGCGAGTGATCCCATCGAGAGCACCTTGAGTCGACCCTCGCCCGCGGCGCGTTCGCGCGGGATCATTTTGCCGCCCTTGGCGTCCACCGGTCCTTCGACCCCGAGGAGCCGGGGAATGGAGAATCCCCAGATGTCCGCGTCGAGGACGCCGATGGTGCGACCGGTGCGGGCGAGTGCGACGGCGAGGTTGGCGGTGACCGAGGACTTTCCCACGCCACCCTTGCCCGAGGTAATAGCGAGGACGGGCGTCCCCGGGGCGAGGGTCGTGGTGGGTGCGCTGGCCTGGGCGGCCCGTCGGGCTCGACGCAGCAACGTCGCCTTTTCGTCAGCGTCCATGACATCCATGACCACGTCCAGGCCCCGGACCCCGTCAACACCGAGGGCGGCTTCGCGAATGTCGCGTTCAATCGTGCCCCTTAAGGGGCAGGCGACGGTGGTGAGAGCGACCCGGACGGTCGCGTGACCCTCGTTGTCGACGTCGACAGCCCGAACCATCCCCAGTTCCGTGATGGACGCCCCCAATTCGGGGTCGCGGACCAGCGCGAGACGCTCGGTGAGAGCCGTGGCGACGGTGGTCGGGTCCATGACTGGACGCTACCGGTGCGGCGCCGGGGGTGTTCATTTCGCTCGCGGGTCGCTACGATATCTAAGACGCGCTTCTCACAAAGGAGAAACCCATGACGACCGCAACTTCCGTAGACCTGAAGAAGAAGGCTGCTGACCCGATCACGCTGACTGACGCCGCCGTGGCCAAGGTTGCCGAACTCATCGACGCCGAGGGCACCGACGAGGTTCTTGCGCTGCGTGTGGCCGTCAAGCCGGGTGGCTGCTCGGGCTTCAACTACGACATGTTCTTTGACACCGAGTTCGCCGCGGACGACGTCACCCGCGACTTCGGCACCGTCAAGGTCGTGGTCGACCCGCAGAGCGCCGAATTGTTGAACGGCTCCACCCTCGACTTCGCGGACGGCCTGCAGGGTGCCGGGTTCCACATCACGAACCCCAACGCGACGCGCACCTGCGGCTGCGGCAACTCCTTTAGCTGAGAGCTCGACGCATGAGCGCACCCGTTGGTCCCTATTCTC
Organism: uncultured Actinomycetes bacterium; assembly: GCA_903873775.1. Classification (GTDB taxonomy): domain Bacteria; phylum Actinomycetota; class Acidimicrobiia; order Acidimicrobiales; family RAAP-2; genus RAAP-2. Next base: position 22,817 of record CAIQPR010000002.1, on the reverse strand, counting down.
CGTGGCGCCGGGCCGGCGACCTCGTGGTGATCTCGGGACAGCTCGGACTCGTGCCGGGTGCGGACGGGCCGGTCATGGTCGAGGGCGCAGCGAGCAACCAATTGCGTCAAGCGTTGCAGAACGCTCGCGCGGTTCTCGCCGAGGCGGGCGCCTCGTTCGATCAGGTCGTGAAGGCCACTCTCTTTCTTGTCGACATGGCCGATTTCGCCTCGTGCAACGAGGTGTGGGTGGAAGCCTTCGACGTGCCGCGACCGACGCGATCGGCTGTGGCCGTCGCACAGTTGCCCCTCGGTGCGCGCGCTGAGGTGGAGCTCTGGGCGTACGCCCCGCTCGCCTAAAGGCGCTCTAGTCCCCGAGAGTCCAGTTGGCGTTCGGGCCGAACTTGTAACCGACCGATCGCACTGTCTGGATCAGGTGCGCGTTCTCTTCGCCCAATTTGGCGCGTAGACGTCGCACGTGGACGTCCACTGTGCGCGCACCTCCGTAGTACTCGTAGCCCCACACGCGATTGAGCAAGGTCTCTCGCGTGAAGACCCGATTGGGGTTCGTTGCGAGAAAACGGAGTAACTCGTATTCCATGTACGTCAGGTCGAGCGTGCGTCCCGCGATGGAGGCTTGGTAGGTCTCGAGATTGATGACGAGGCCGCCCTGTTCAATCAGCGAGGCGCCACCGTCGTGGCCGGCCCGACGCAATCGGTGACGCAGACGCGCCGCCAACTCGTTGGCGTCGGCCGGGGCGATGACGAAGTCGTCGAAGAGGTCCTCGCGAAAGGTGAGCTCGTCCAATTGGTACCGGTCGAGAATGAGAATGATCGGCGAGATCGAACGCTCGCGTCCGCGCAGCTGGCGACAGAGATTCATCGCGTCGGTGAAGGCGATGGTGGTGGCGTCCACGACGGCGCCCGCGAATCCATCATCGCCTTCGAGGGCGGCGATCTCGTTCAGTCGACTCGAGGCCGCCACGGCCGGAGCTACGCCGGTGAGCTCGAAGGCTTTGCGCACCGGCCCTTCGCACGAGGGCACGCAGAGAATGATGTCGGTGGTCACAGCAGCGGGAGGTAACGCTCGAGCTCGAAGGGAGTGACCTCGGAGCGATACGAGGCCCACTCCTCACGCTTATTGCGCAAGAACCATGTGACGAGGTGTTCCCCCAGGGTTTCCTGCAGCAGCGTCGATCCCTCCATCAACGCCACCGCCTCGGCGAGAGAGCGCGGCAGGGGCGCGGCGGACGATCCTTCGGGGGGCAAGTCGTAGCCACCCTCGATGCCCTTCATGCCCGCGGCCAGGATGACGGCGAACGCGAGGTAGGGGTTGGCCGCCGGATCAGGTGCGCGGTACTCCAGGCGGGTGGATTCGAGGCGGCCAGTCTTCACGCTCGGCACGCGTACGAGCGCGGAGGGTTCAAAGCGCGCCCACGCCGAGTTCACCGGCGCCTCGTGACCGGGCACCAAACGCTTGTACGAATTCACCCACTGGTTCGTGACAGCGGTGATCTCGGCCGCATGGTGAACCAGGCCCGCAATGAACTGCTGGGCGACGACGGATAAGCCGTAGGGGCCGTCGCCGACGAAGGCGTTGGCGTCGTCGCGCCACAGTGACAGGTGGGTGTGCATCCCCGATCCCTGTTCGTGGGAGAGGGGCTTGGGCATGAAACTCGCGGCGAGACCACTCTGGCGGGCCAATTCCTTGATGACGTGGCGCACGGTCATGACGGTGTCCGCCATCGTGAGGGCGTCGGTGTAGCGAAGATCAATTTCGTGCTGGCCCGGCGCGTCTTCGTGCTGCGCGTGCTCGACCCCGATGCCCATTTCCTCGAGCGTCAGGACCGTGCGACGGCGCAATTGGCTGGCGGGGTCGTCGGGAAGCAGATCGAAATAACTTCCGTGGTCAACCGGCACCGGCGGTGCTGTGGTCTCGAGTGAGTTGAAGTAGAAGTACTCCATTTCGGGCGCCACGTAGAAGGTGTAGCCCCGATCGTGCGCGCCCGCGAGAACGCGACGCAACTGCTGACGCGGGCAACCCTCAAAGGGTGTGCCGTCGATTTGCACGATGTCGCAGAACACGCTCGCGACACCCTCACCCTCCTTGTGCCACGGCAGTAGCTGGAAGGTGGTGAGATCCGGGCGCGCCAACACGTCCGACTCCTGAACGCGCGAGAAGCCGTCAATGGCACTTCCGTCGAAAGTCATGCCGTCGTCGAGCGCGTCGGAGAGTTCGGCGGGCGTGACGTGAAACGCCTTGTGTCGACCGAGCACGTCGGTGAACCAGAACTGGACGAACCGGATGCCGCGCTCCTCGACGGTGCGCAAGACGTACTGGGCCTGTGATTGCATGGCGTTCATTCTCGCACCTCCGTCGCGGGTGGTCATTGTGGGGCGATGCAACAACAAAGCCCCGTCACCCACAGGGGCGACGGGGCTTTGTTGTGGGGGGACGTTATCGGCGTGCAGCCTTCTTCGCCGGAGCCGCCTTCTTGGCGACAGCCTTCTTGGCGGGAGCGGCCTTCTTCGCGACAGCCTTCTTGGCCGGCGCCTTCGCCGCGGCGGCGCCACACACGGTTTCCACCATGCGGGCACTCACGACGTAGGGGTCGATGTTGGCGTTCGGACGACGGTCTTCGAGCCAGCCCTTCTTGTCCACGGCCACGGCCCACGGAATGCGGATCGAGGCGCCGCGGTCGGACGTGCCGTAGGAGAACTGGGTGTAGTGGGCGGTCTCGTGGGCGCCGGTGAGACGCTCCTCGGTGCCGACACCGTAGGCGGCGATGTGCTCTTCGACCTTCGTGCCGATGGCCTCACAACCGGCGATGATCGCGTCCCAGCCACCCTCGGCGCGCATCTGCTTCGTCGAGAAGTTGGTGTGGGCGCCGGCGCCGTTCCAGTCACCCTTGATGGGCTTGGCGGCGTAGCTCACGTCGACGCCGAAGTCTTCGGCGATGCGGTGCAACAGCCAGCGAGCGGTCCACAACTGGTCACCAATCTCAACCGGTCCGAGAATGCCCATCTGGAACTCCCACTGCGCCATCATCACTTCGGCGTTGGTGCCCTCGATGGACAGGCCGGCGCGCAGGCAGGCGAGGGTGTGGGCTTCGACGATCTCGCGACCCGGCATCTTCGAGCCGCCGACGCCGCAGTAGTAGGGACCCTGGGGGGCGGGGTAACCGACTTCGGGCCAGCCGTAGGGGCGACCGTCCTGGAACAGGGTGTACTCCTGCTCAATACCGAACCACGGGTCGAAGCTCGCGTACTTCTTGGCGACTTCGACGGCCTTGGCGCGCGTGTTCGTCGGGTGGGGGGTCATGTCGATCAGGAGGACTTCGCACATGACGAGGACGTCATTGGGTCCACGCAACGGGTCGGGGCAGACGAACACCGGGTTCAACACGCAGTCAGAGTTCGAACCGGTGGCCTGGTTGGTGCTCGATCCGTCGAAACCCCAGATGCCGGGCTTCTTGCCATCGGCGACGATGCGCGTCTTGCTGCGCATGAGTGGCAACGGCTCGGTTCCGTCGATCCAAATGTATTCAGCCTGGTACGGCACGGTGACTCCTTGGTTCCTTTGCACGGTGTCCTTGATGACGCCAATCACAGTTTGGTGGAGCCACGGCGCAAGCACCACGGGGTTTAGTTAACGGCGTGTGAAAGATGCCCACAGGACGCACCGGTAGGCTTCGCGCCGTGCCGACGGTCCGCCTCGCTCTCGCCCAAATGAACCCCGTGGTGGGCGATCTCAACGGGAATATGGCCGCGCTGCGCGATGTCCGCGCTGCCGCGGCGGCGCAGGGGTGCGACGTCGTTCTCACCCCCGAGTTGGCCCTCACCGGCTACCCACCCGAGGACCTCCTGCTCAAGGAAGGTTTTCTCGACGCGGCGTCGTCGGCCCTGCGGGAAGTGGCCGCAGAAAAGAGCCCGACGGTCTTGGTCGTAGGAGCACCTCTGCGAGGTCCCGAGTGGGGCATTTCGCTCACGCCGGCTCGCGATGGGCGTTACGTGTCGTCAGACGACGCGTCACCACGTCCGGCCGAGGTCGCGAACGCTCTCGCGGTGCTCGCCGGTGGCCGCACCGTGGCGGTCGGGGCGAAGCGCTTACTGCCGAACTATGACGTGTTCGACGAACAGCGGTACTTTCACCCCGGAACGGGTGACGGACAGATCATCAACATCAACGGCGTGGCGTTCGGACTCTTGGTGTGCGAGGACGTCTGGACGAAAGACGGCCCCGCGCGCGACCTCGCCGCCGCGGGCGCGCAGTGCCTTCTCGTCGCCAACGCGTCGCCCTACGCCAAGGGTCGACGCGAGGAGCGCGAGACCATGTTGATCGAGCGCGCGCGTGAGACGGGATGTGTCATCGCCTACGTCAACACCGTTGGCGGACAAGACGAATTGGTCTTTGACGGCCAGAGCCTGGTCGTGGCTCCCGACGGCACGATCCTGGCGCGCGCGGCCGCCTTTGAGAGCGAACTCTTGGTCGTCGACCTCGATCTCCCCTCGAGCGACCACGGCCTCGTCGTCGCTCACGACCCTTGGGGCGAGCGTTCGCCCGTCATCTCTCGCCGCGCCACACCGCTGTCGCGCACCGAGGAGATTTACCGGGCCCTCGTGACCGGCACGCGCGACTATCTCGCGAAGAACCGTTTTCGCGATGCGGTGATTGCGTTGTCCGGAGGCATCGACTCCACGCTGGTGGCCGTCATCGCCGTGGACGCTCTCGGTCCCGAACACGTCCGAGGCTTCGCGATGCCGAGCCGGTACTCCTCGGAGCATTCGATTTCTGACGCCTACGATCTCGCCGCCCGCCTCGGCATTTCGATTGACACGCTGCCGATCGAGGCGGCGCACGTGGCCCTCAGCAACACCTTGGACGTGGCCCTACCCCACGAGGTGGCCGGTCTCACTGACGAAAACCTGCAGTCGAGAATTCGTGGCGTGCTCTTGATGGCCATCTCGAATGACACCGGAGCGATTGTTCTCACCACGGGGAACAAGTCGGAGATGGCGACGGGCTACTCCACGCTGTACGGAGATTCGGCGGGAGGCTTCGCCGTCATCAAGGACGTCGCGAAGACGCTCGTGTACGAATTGTGCGAATGGCGCAACGCCGACGCCCACGCGCGAGGCAAGGTCGCACCCATTCCCGTCAATGTGCTCGAGAAGCCTCCGTCGGCGGAGTTGCGGCCCGATCAGCGCGACGACCAGTCGCTGCCGCCCTACGAGGTGCTCGATCCGCTGCTTGAGATGTACGTCGAGGGTGACGCGACGGCCGAAGAACTCATTGCCGCCGGGCACGACGCCGAACTGGTGATGCGTATCGTGCGACTGGTGGACCTGAGTGAATACAAGCGACGTCAGATGCCGCCCGGCGTGCGCGTGAGTTCGAAAGCCTTCGGACGCGATCGTCGCATGCCGATCACGAACGCCTTCCGACCGGGACGCTCGTGACGCGCCGACGCCTGTCCCTCACCGAGACCGAGATTGTCGTCGGCCACCTCTACGGGTGCCTCGATGCCTGCTACGCGGCGCTCGGCGAGAGCGCACCGCTCCTCGACGATGACGGCACCGTGGTCGTGGTCTTCGAAGCGGCCCGCCGCATCGGTGAGCGCTGTCTCGCTCTTCGAGAGCACCTCGCCCATCGCGCGAACGTTGACCCCTTGGCACCGCTGGTGGAGATTCCCGAGATCGGTGCGGCGCTGCGGTCCGCACGCGACGTAGACGCCTCGGGAGCGTTTTTGTTGTTCTGCCTCTCCACGGTCGTCGTGCCGAAGGTGCTGATCTCCCTGCGCGACACGGGCGACTTGCTGGACGACGAGGCCGGAGGTCCCTTGCGGGAAGATCTGGCGCGAACCGCGACGACGCTGGTGTCGGTCATGCGGGAAATTGGCGATTTTGCGCGCACGCGCCCCACGCCCGACGTCGACGGGTGGCGCGAGGTTGCGGGACAACTCGAAAGCACGTTTGCCCTAGCGGGGTATGGAGAAAGCTTCGGCACGGGACTCGCTGGTTGACGACCCCCGTATAACTCCGGTGCACCCTTCAGCGGGGTGCGGACGTGAAGGAGTGCTCGTGGCCAAAGACCGCATCGATCGCGACGATGAGGACCTCGTTCGTCTCTACCTCTCCGACATTGGTCAGTACACCCTGCTGACCAAGGACGATGAAGTCCGCTTGGCGCAAACGATCGAAGAAGGTCGTGAGGCGCAGGCCGAGTTGGACGCGGCGGAGAATGACAAGAAGATCAAGCTCACGCCCACCCGCAAGCAGGCCCTTAAGCGCACGGTGGTGCGTGGGGAAAAGGCCGAGCGCGACTTCGTGCAGTCCAACCTTCGTCTGGTGGTCTCCATCGCGAAGAAGTACCAGGCGTCGGGCCTTCCTCTGCTGGACCTGATCCAAGAGGGCAACCTCGGACTCATGCACGCGGTGGAGAAGTTCGACTGGCGCAAGGGTTTCAAGTTCTCGACCTACGCCACGTGGTGGATCCGTCAGGCCATTACCCGAGGCATCGCGAACACGGGTCGCACTATTCGACTTCCCGTGCATGCCGGTGACACTCTCGCCCGCGTCCAGAAGGCCCAGTCCCGTCTCGAGCTGAAGTTCGGTCGCCCGCCGACCATCAAGGAACTCTGTGACGAGTGCGAAATGCCCGAGGACAAGTTGATCGAAGCGCTGCGTTTCCGCTCCGAGCCCATTTCATTGTCCGAGCCGCTGCGTGAAGACGGTGACGCGGAACTCGGCGATGTCGTCGAGGACCGTTCGGCCGAATCGCCCTTCGACGTGGCCGCGGTCAAGATGATGCCCGACGCGATCGAGAAGCTGCTCGAGCCGCTGGACGAGCGTGAACGGAAGATTCTCAAGATGCGCTTCGGCCTCATCGGTGCGGGCGAGCCGCGCACTCTCGAGGAAGTTGGCGAGTCAATGAACTTGACGCGCGAGAGGATTCGCCAGATCGAGGCGCGAGCGATGAGCAAGTTGCGTCACCCGTCGTCGGACACGGGCGCGCGCGACCTCTTGACGCTCTAGGTCGCGTCCGCGCGGCGCCACATGCGGCCCGCGACGGTGAGGGCCCCCACCACAGCTGCACCGATGATGACCGGGGTCTTTGACGTCCGGCGATCGTGGGCGCGCACCGGGTGACTGAAGTTCAAGATCGGCCATCCCCGCTCGTGCGCGATGCGGGCCAGGTTCTTGTCGGGGTTCACCGCGTAGGGGTGACCGACAATCTCGAGCATCGGTTCGTCGGTCTCGGAGTCGGAGTACGCCGACGATGCGGCCAAGTCGATCCCGCGCTCTGTGGCGATGTCGTGAATGGCGAGAGCCTTATTGGTGCCTTGGGCGTAGAACTCGAGAGTGCCGGTGTAGCGGTTGTGTTCGTCGATGGCCGCGCGCGACCCAATGGCACCCGTGATGCCGAGAAGGTTGGCGAAGGGCTCGACAACCTCGACCGGCGACGACGACACGATCCAGACTTCGTCGCCTTCGGCCATGTGGTGTTCGATGATCTCCAGGGCCTCGGCGTAGATCAGGGGCTCAATGATCTCGTTGAGTGTTTCGGTCACCAACTGACGAACCTCATCACGGTCCCACCCGGCGGTGAGCTTCATGATGTTCTCGCGAATCTTTTCCATCTTGTTCTGGTCTGCGCCGAACCAGAGAAACCACAGGTTTTGGCCGAGACCTCGTAGCAAGGTGCTGCGACGAATCAGACCACGTGCGTGGAACTCTGGACCGAGGGCTCCGAGCGACGACTTCGCAATGACCGTCTTATCGAGATCAAAGAATGCGGCCTTCACACCATTTATGGTAGGTCTATCGGGCGCGGAAATTGTGGTCTAGGGCTTGATGAAGGTGCCGGTGAGAATTTCGGTGGCGTCGCTGCGCACCAGGAGGACGACGTGGTCTTCTTCCAAGAATCGCATGGAATCCTGGGGAACGAGAGGCTGCGTGGCGCGAATGACGGCCACGACCCGCACCGCATCCGGCAGGCGAAGTTCATCTAACGTCCACTGATTTGTCACCGCGGGAGAGTCGGGTCCGAGAGTGACTTCGGCCAGTTTCATCTTTCCGTGGGCGAGATCCATGAGCGAGACCATGGCGCCAATTTCGACGGCCTCGTCAACGAGTGACGTAATGAGGGCCGGCGTGGACACGTAGACGTCGACGCCCCAACTCTCGTCGAAGAGCCACTCGTTGCGCTTGTTGTTCACGCGGGCGATGACGCGCGGGACACCGAACTCTTGCTTGGAAAGCCAGCTCACGACCAAGTTGTCTTCGTCGTCACCCGTCGCCGCAATGACGACGTCCGCGTCACGAAGTCCGACTTGCTGCAACTGGTTCACTTCGCACGCGTCGCAGTTCACGACTGTCACCGACGGCAGCTGCGTGCGCAGGCGATCGGCGAAATCACTGCGCTGTTCGAGCAGAGTCACCATGTGGTGACGTTCCACGAGGTCCTGGGCGATGGCCACACCGACCGAACCACCACCCGCGATCACGATTTTCACATCGACTCCAGTCCGAGCAAGGCGTCAAGGTCTCTGAGTCCCTTGGCTGTGACCATGAAGGTGATGACGTCATCCTCCTGGCCGTAGATGTCGGACGCGTCAATGCGTCCCTTGCCCCCGCGAATCAGTCCCACGACGTGGATGTCCGAACCCTGGTTGAGGTGCACCAGCGGCTTACCCGCCAAATGGTCGGGCAGGATGCGCTCGACGAGGAAGATGGAATCCGCTTCGTCGCGCCAGCCGATGGAGTCGTCCTGCGGCATGAGCCACCGCTTCACCTGCTGCGTGGTCCACGCCACCGTTGCGACCGTGGGGATACCCAGACGCTGGTAGATCACGGCGCGACGCGGGTCGTAGATGCGGGCCACCACGTTCGTGATGTCGTACTTCTCGCGAGCGATACGAGCACACAAAATGTTGGAATTGTCGCCATTGGTCACCGCGGCAAAGGCGTCGGCATCGCTGGCTCGCGCGACGAAGAGGGCGTCGCGGTCGAAGCCGGATCCGACCACGGTTTGTCCGTTGAAGGCGACCCCGAGACGGCGAAAGGCGTCCCGGTTCTTGTCGATCACGGCCACGGTGTGGCCGGATTCGGATAACTGAGTTGCGAGGTCGGACCCCACGCGGCCGCAGCCGACGACGACGATATGCACCGCACCATCTGACCATGCCCACTAGCGAAAGGCAAGTTTCCCGGCTCCGACAGGTGCCCTGCCTAGGATGACTCCCGTGCCCCAAGGTCCCGAACAGAACGGACGACGTTCCGACATTCGCACCTCGCACGCCGATCTTTCCACCGTCTACCCCGAAACTCTCGGGTATCGCGTCAAGCGCACACTGCTCGGCAAGCCGTATGTGACCGAACAGTTGGCCGGCGAGCGTCTCGGCCGACCGACGGCTCTCGGCGTTCTGTCGCCGGACTGTATTTCATCCTCGGCGTATGGAACCGAAGAGATCCTCACGCAGTTGACGCCGGTCATCGGACTCTTTGCGTTCAGCCTGGTCGTGCCGATCATGTACGTGATCATTGGCGTCTTGTTGCTGGTGACGATGTCGTATTTGGACGTCATCAAGTTCTATACAGCGGCGGGTGGAAGCTATGTCGTGGCGCGCGACAACTTCGGACCACGCGTCGCCCAGATCGCCGCCGTCGCACTTCTTATTGACTACACCGTCACCGTGGCCGTGCAGTGTTCGGCGGGAACGGCCGCACTGACGAGCGCGTTTCCCGCGCTCGCCGGAACGGGGTCGTGGAACACGATCATCATCACCGTCGCGGTGGTGTTGCTGCTCATTTACGGGAATCTTCGTGGCATTCGCGAAGCCGGTCGTTTCTTCGCGATTCCCACATACGGTTACGTGATCGCGGTGGCGTCCACGATTCTGTTCGGCGTCTACAAGCATTTTGCGGGCAGTCTCGGGAAAGTGGCGTTGCCGCCCGCGAAGCTGTTGGTGGACCATCACTTGGGACACGGGGACGCGACCAGTTTCTGGCACGGCGTGGCCTTCATTACATTGCTCCGGGCCTACGCCAACGGTGGCTCATCCCTGACCGGTCTTGAGGCCATTTCGAATGGCGTCCAGACATTCCGTCGGCCCGAGTCGAAGAACGCACGTATCACGCTCGTGATCATGTCGTCGATCCTCGCGTTCTTGCTGCTTGGAGTGACCTACCTCGCCAACTGGACGCACGCTATTCCCTACGAGAGTGGTTCTCCCACGGTGCTCAGCCAAGAAGTCGGCATTGTGTTTGGCACGCACGGCTTCGGCCACATCATCTACTACTTCATCCTGCTGGTCATTGTCCTCATTCTCTACACGGGTGGGAACACGAGTTTCAACGGGTTCCCTTTCCTTGCCAATTACGTCGCGAACGACAAGTACTTGCCCCGCCAGTTGACCAAGCGCGGGCACCGACTGGCCTTCTCCAATGGCATCATCGCGCTGGGTGTTGTGTCGCTGGCGCTGATCATCACCTTCAAAGCCAACGTCACCGGGCTGGTCTCGCTCTACGCCATTGGTGTCTTCACGGGCTTCACGATGGCCGGCATGGGCATGGTGAAGCGACACTGGACGAACCGTGAGCCCAAGTGGCGTCTCGCCGTTGCTATCAACGCACTCTCCGCGACCGTCACCGCAATTGTGGTCCTGATTTTTGCCACCGTGAAATTCACCGAGGGTGCGTGGATTGTCGTCATCATCGGACCCTTGATGTACTGGGCGCTGATCCGACTCAATCGGCAGTACGTCAAGGAAGATGAGGCCTTCGAGTCGAGCCGGCAGCGCGCGAATTCACAGTTCAAGTTGAACCGTGTCGTGGTCTTTGTCGATCAATACGACCTCGCCACCGAGCGCGCGCTCGAGTACTGCTCGACTTTGAACGCGTACTCCGTGCGGGCGGTGCACTTTGACATCGACCCCGCGATCACCAAGGAACTTGAGGGCCGGTGGGGGCTTCCCGGCTCAGCATCGGTGGGCGTGAACCTCGACGTCGTGGAGTGCCAAGACCGTCGCGTCGATCGCGCGGCGCTGGAACTCGTGGCGGACATCGTGCGCGACCCCGACGTGTTCTGCATGGTGATTCTCCCGCGGCGCAGTTTTGTGTCGCGTCTGCAGCGTTTCCTGCACGACCGCACCGCGGACACCATCGCGACCGCTGTGATGAACGTGCCGCGCACGGCGGCGACCATTGTGCCGTATCGCGTGTCGTTGCGTCCCTCGATGAGTCCTGATCTGTCGAGCGATGTCACGAGCGACGACGTGTCGCGAGGCGGGGAGCGTGAACTCGCTCGCCTGGATGCGGACATCAAGCTCGCCGAGCGAGCGGTGGACTCCGTGCCGATTGGCGGACTCGAAGAGCGTGACGTGGCGGAAGTGGCCGGCCGCGTGCGCTCGATGACCTTGACGAAGGAGCGCGGCGGGAACGAGTTGCGGTGTGTTCTGGCCGACTCCTCGGGCTCCATTGCGCTCGTCTTCCAGGGGCGAGCGGCCATTCCGGGCATCGAGCGCGGAACGCGTCTGCTGGTCCGGGGCACCGTGACCTCGCTCAACCGGGAAGCGGTGATCCTGAATCCCGAGTACGAAATTGTGGCGGGACCGGCCAGCGAGGACTAACGTCCAACGCCTTAGTCCACGCTGTTGTGGTGGGAATTTTCCCCGTTGAGTGAGCACGTCAATCTCCCGTGCAGCGGGCGGTGGTCACAGACGGTCCGGGAGAAGTGATAACAACGACGGCGGAAGCGAGCACGATCGAAGGAGGTGGCGTGGCACGAGCACTAGTCATTGTGGAGTCGGTGGCCAAGGCCACCCGTATTCAGGGCATGCTCGGTAAGGACTACATCGTCAAGCCGTCGATTGGCCACATTCGGGACCTCCCGAGTACCGCCAGCGAGATCCCCGCGTCGGTGAAATCCGAGAAGTGGGCGCGCCTCGGCATCAATGTCAACGACCATTTCAAGCCGGTCTACGTCGTCTCGAGTGACCGCAAGAAGATCGTCGCGGAACTCAAGGCTGCGCTGAAGGAAGTTGACGAGCTCTACCTCGCGACCGACGAAGACCGCGAAGGTGAGGCCATTGCGTGGCACCTGCAGGAGGTCCTCAACCCCAAGGTTCCGGTCAAGCGCATGGTGTTCCACGAGATCACGCCCGCCGCGATCGAGCGCGCCGTGCAGGACACTCGCGACCTCGACTTGCGGCTCGTGGACGCCCAGGAGGGGCGCCGGTTCTTAGACCGCCTCGTTGGCTATGAAGTCTCTCCGGTGCTCTGGCGGGCGGTGGACAAGGCCCGCTCCGCTGGTCGCGTGCAGTCGGTCGCCATTCGTCTGGTCTGCGAACGCGAACGTGAACGGATGAGGTTCGTGTCGGCCAGTTGGTTCGACGTCGTGACCACCGCGAGTGCGCAGGGCGGAACCTTTGAGGCGACCGTCGACAGCGTGGACGAAGTGTCGCTCGCGACCGGCAAGAACTTTGACGCGCACGGCGTCCTCGACCCCAAGACCTCGGCGCGGGTGGTGGGCGAAAGCGAAGCACGTGCGCTCGCGAGCGCCCTCGTCGGGGCGGACGTGAACGTGACGTCGATTACCTCCACCCCACGCACCCAACGCCCGCAGCCGCCCTTCATGACGTCCTCTCTCCAGATTGAGGCCAGTCGAAAGTTGCGCTTTGACCCCGAGCGCACGATGCGCGCCGCCCAGCGTCTGTATGAGCAGGGGTGGATCACCTACATGCGTACCGACTCGACCACCTTGTCGGACGAGGCGATCACCGCCGCGCGGAGGCTGGCCGCCGAAATGTTTGGCGACGACTACGTCGCGGACGCGCCGCGGCGCTACGACCGCAAGGTGAAGAACGCGCAAGAAGCGCACGAGGCGATTCGACCCGCCGGCGAGAGCTTCCGAACGTTGGACGAAGCGCACCACTCCCTCAATGGCGACGAGTTCGCGGTCTACGACCTCATCTGGAAGCGCACCATCGCGTCCCAAATGGTCGACGCGCAGCTCACCCAGGACCGCGTGCGACTCGCGACGTCGGTGGTCGTCGACGGCACGTCGCGCGACGTGACGCTGTTTGCGTCAGGACTTCGCATTGAATTCGCTGGGTTCCGTCGCGCCTACGTCGAAGGCACCGACGACCCCGAAGCCGAACTGGCGGATCAGGAGCGTCTGCTCCCCCCACTGCGCGAAGGCGAAACGGCGTCCTTGACCGCCGCAGACGCCAAGGGCCACGACACCAAGCCGCCGGACCGCTACTCCGAGGCCACCTTGATCAAAAAGTTGGAGGACCTCGGCATCGGGCGTCCCTCGACCTACGCGTCGGTCATGAAGACCATCGACCGCCGCGGGTACGTGTGGAAGAAGGGCAAGTCTCTCGTGCCGGCTTTCCGAGCGTTCGCCGTCGTCAATTTGCTCGAGAAGTACTTCGCGGACTTGGTCGACTACCAGTTCACCGCGGACATGGAAGACGAACTCGACGCGATCGCTAAGGGCGAACAGGATCTTGAACCGTGGTTGCACCGCTTCTACTTCGGGGACGACGCCGCGGTGACCGACCTGCGACGTCGCGGACTCCACGCGATGACCACGGAACAACTCGATCTGGACTTCGCGGCGATCAACTCGTTGCCGATTGGCGTCGCTCCCGACGGAGAGAACGTGATTGTTCGGTCCGGTCGTTACGGCCCCTACCTGCAGCACGGCGAGGATCGCGTGTCGATCCCCGAGGCGACCGAACCCGACTCGCTCACCGTTGAGCGCGCCCTCGAACTCTTGGCGGCGCCGAGCAATGACCGTGAACTCGGTGTGGACCCGGAGAGCGGGCTACCGATTTTGCTGAAGGCGGGTCGCTACGGCCCCTACGTCCAATTGGGCGAGCTCGTCGACCCCAAGGACAAGCCGAAGACCGCCTCGCTGTTCTCCACGATGTCGCCGGACACCGTCACGTTGGACGACGCACTGCGCCTGCTCTCACTGCCGCGCGACGTGGGCGCGCACCCGCAGGACGGCGAGCCCGTCCTGGTGCAGAACGGTCGGTACGGTCCCTACGTCACGTGGGGCAAAGAGACGCGTTCTCTCGCCAGTGAAGACGAGATCTTCACCATTGATTTGCCGGCAGCGCTGGCGTTGCTGGCCCAACCCAAGCAGCGCGGTCGTCGCGCGGCGGCGGGACCACTGCGCGAACTCGGCGAGGACCCGGTCACGAAGAAGCCCGTGGTCGTGAAGACAGGCCGCTTTGGCCCCTACGTAACCGACGGTGAAGTGAACGCCACACTGCGCGTCGGCGACACGCCGGAAACCGTGTCGCTCGATCGTGCGTGTGAACTCCTCGCGGAGCGGCGCAACGCCGAGCCGTCGACGCGGACTCGCGCGGCGAAGAAGGCACCGGCGAAGAAGGTCGCCAAGAAAACGACGAAGAAGACCACCAAGGCCACCGCCAAGAAGACCACCACCGCCACCGCCAAGAAGACCACCACCGCCGGCGCCGCCAAGCGCGCGAGCACGGCGGCCACGGCCGCGAAGAACGCCGCCCTCGCGGCTCAGGTGAATCCGCCGGACACCGACTCGTGAGCCGCGGGGTGCTCGTCGCATTCGAGGGCATCGACGCGAGCGGTAAATCAACCCAGGCCCGTCGGGTGGCCGCGGCGCATGATGCGCTCTTCACTTTCGAACCAGGTGACACCCGCCTCGGAGCCGAGCTGCGTCGGTGGCTGCTTGACGCGAGTGAGCCCATGACGCCAGCGACGGAAGCTCTATTGATGCTCGCGGACCGCGCACACCACGTCGCCACCGTGATCGAACCGGCACTCATGGAGGGCCGCAGTGTCGTGACCGATCGCTTCTTTGGTTCGACGCTCGCCTACCAGGGATACGGACGCGGCGTCGATCTCGAGGCGCTTCTCTCGGCCACCTCTCTCGCGCTCGGCGCGCTGCGCCCCGATCTCACCGTGCTCCTCGACGTGCCCGTGGCGGTCGCGGACGCGCGACGTGCGCCGAACCGCGCCGATCGCTTCGAGTCCGCCGACGGTGGCTTCCGCGAACGCGTGCGGCAGGGATTTCTCGAGCTCGCCGCTACGCAACCGGGATGGGTGGTCGTGGACGGTACACAGAGTCTCGACGAGGTGTCGGCCGCGGTGGACGTCGCGGTTGCAGGTCTCGCGTGGAACTCGTGAGCGACGTCTTCGACGCCGTTCTCGGCCAGGACCGTGCGGTGAGCGCGCTGCGCCACTACGCCGCCCACCCCGTACACGCCTATCTCTTCACCGGACCCGCCGGTGCGGGCATGAGAGAGGCTCTGGTGGCCTTCACGGCCGCCCTGCAGTGTCCCGATAAGGGGTGCGGGTCGTGCGAGGCGTGTCGTCTCGCTCTCAGTCTCAACGACAGCGACGTCACGTGGTGCGAGCGCAGCGGCACCACGTGGAAGGTGGAGGAATTAGCCGAGGCCGAGCGCGTCAGTCGACGACGTCCTCTCGGTGCGGGGCACCAAATTGTGGTGATCGAGAACATTGAACTCGCCGCGAGCGCGGGGGCGAAACTGCTCAAGATTCTCGAAGAGCCGCCGTCGCGCACGATTTTTCTCCTGACTGCGGAGGCTCTGCCCGACTCTCTCGCGACGATCATGTCACGCTGCATTGAGGTGCCGTTCTCCCCCTTGTCCATCGAGACCATTACGGAGTATTTGGTCCGGGAGGGTTTTGACGCGCTCGGCGCTCGCGCAGCGGCGACCGCGTCGGGCGGCGACTTGCGTCGTGCGCAGGTGCTGGTTCGCGACACCGATCTTGCGACGCGTATTGCGATGTGGCAGTCCATTCCCGACCGACTCAGCGGCGTCAGCGCCCAGGTGGCTCAAGTCGCCCTCGACGTGAGCGCCGCGATCGACGCGGCGATGGTGCCACTGACGGATCTGCAAACGGAGGAGATGGAACGTCGGGCCGCGGAGGCCAAATCCCTCGGTCAACGGGGAGTTCCGCGACGTAAAGAGATCGAACAGCGCTTTCGGCGCGAGCAGCGGCGCTTTCGCACCGAAGACCTCCGTTTTGGGCTCAGCGCCCTCACCCACGTCTACCGACAGCGTCTGGTGGAGGGTCTTGAGGGTCTCGACGACGGGGACCGGCGCAGTCGCGTCATGGCCCAAGGGGCACTTCGCTGCATTGACGAGATTGACCGTGCGTCGCGGGGGCTGCAGAACAACATTGACGAACAGCTCATGCTGACGAACCTGTTCCTCACCCTCGCCCGCCAGTAGCGGTTGGCGGGTGGTCCCTCATCGGGTAGTCTTTCCTCTCGCGCCTGGGTAGCTCAGTCGGTAGAGCAACGCACTCGTAATGCGTAGGTCAGGAGTTCGAATCTCCTCTCAGGCTCCAGATATTTCCCTCTTCCCACGTCTCGTCCGTGGCGTCCGGTTCATCGACGAACCAACTCTCCATTGCCGACCACACGATGAGCAGGAAAGGGATGGGCACCAACGCGACGCCGACCTCCGATATGACCAAAAGAGAGGCCAGAAGGAAGTTCACGGCGAGCGAGAGGGCAATGCGCGAGACGAGGCATCGCTTCCATTGCGATGACACGAGCGTAAGGATCGCCAAATCGTAGCCAACGATCACCAAAGTCTCAGAGACGTCGGTCGTGGCGGTCGGAAATCCGAACAGGAACCACGCCGTGTAACCCACGAGGGCGGTCATCACAACAACGCGCACCGCGAGACACGCATAGTCAGTGCAACGGCGTTGCGCGCTTTCAGGGTGAACGAGAACCAAGGTGGACTACTCCCCGTCGAGCGGTTGCCACAGTTCAATGCGGCGCCCGTCGGGGTCGTGTGTCCAGGTGAAGAGTCCGTAAGGGTCCTCGGTGATGTCCTCCACCGCCGCACCCTTCCCGATCATCTCGTCGCGCAGGGTGCGCAGATCGTCGACGCGAAAATTCACCATGGCGTGTTGCGTCGCCGGATCGCCCAGGTACGTGCTGTCACTCGGGAAGAGCGAGAACACCGAATAGGTGTCATCTTCGCTCGGCATGATCGCCATGGCGTTGTCATCGATCTCGATGCCGAGAATCTCGCGGTACCAGGCGGCGAGCTCCGCGGGGTCCGACGATCGAAGGAACACCCCACCAATACCCGTCACTTTGGCCATGGCCGCACCCTACCGATACCCATCTACCAGTGCAAGGGAAATGTTGTCCGGCTGGCTAGCCTCGCGGCACGGGGGGAATTGTGAATTATGTCTACATCGCGCTGATCATTTTCGGCGTGAATCTCATGCCCGCCTTCGGGCCGCCGACGTGGTCGCTTCTCGTCTTCGCCCACTTGCGCTGGCACCTCGATCCCGTGATTCTCGTGCCACTGGGAGCCACGTGTGCCGCCGCAGCCCGCTACCTCTTGGCGCTCGCGTCACGAAAGTTTGGTCGGTACCTTCCCGAGCGGGTGCGAGGGAATCTGGACGCGGCGAATGACTACCTCTCGAAGCGTCGCAGAAGTATGTGGGTCCTTTTCGGCGTCTTTGTCGTGTCGCCTCTACCCTCGGCACAGATGTTCGAGGCCGCGGGATTGCTCGATCTCAATCTCGTGATGGTGACGACCGCGTTCTTCTTCGGGCGGCTGATCAGTTACTCGTTCTACTTGTCGGTCACCACCTTCGCGCAGTCCCACATCGAGAATCTCTTCGGTGGCGCGTTCTCCTCGGTGGGAGCGATTGTGGTCGAAGTGGTGATGATGGCGCTCGTGATCGCGCTGCCGTTCATTAAGTGGAAGCGCAGCGAGCCCGCGACCACCTAGTCGCGCGACGGCCCCACCGCGCGATCGCCCACCGCGCGCGCGAAGTCGTCGGAGCGCTCTCGCCAATTGGCGTAGGTGCCAAAGCTCGGAGCGGCCGGAGAGAGAAGGACGACGCCCGCAAAGTCGAGTGAGACCTCAGCCGCGCGCACGGCGGCGTCCATGGTGTCGGCACGCAACACGTGTACTCCCGTGTCGCGCACGGCGTCAGCGATGCGGTCGCCAGCCTCGTCCATGACAATCACGTACGTCGGTCGGTGTCGCGCCGACAATGCGTCAGCGAGTGGCGTGTAATCGACGCCGCGATCAAAACCACCGGCCAGAAGCGCCACCGATTCATCCGCAAAGTGCTCCAAGGCCGCAATGGTCGGCAGCGGTGCGGTGGCGAGACCGTCGTCGACGTAGGTCAGTGAACCGTCGCGGGCAATAACCGTGAGTCGTCCGGGTAGTGGCGTGAATGCGGCCGCGTGTTCTTTCACGACAGCGACTACGTCTGCGAGTGATCTCCCGGTGGCCCGAGCGGTCGCCGCGAGAGCCAGGGACACGTTGGCGACATTGTGCGCTCCCACGAGGTGCAGCGCGGCGGTGAGATCGTGATCGGTGGCGGGAACAATGTCGAGATCCCCACCTATTTGTGTTAGTTCTTCACGCACCGTCGCGTCGTCGGCCACCAGCGTGACGTGCGCCCCGGACAAGCGCGTCAGGGACAACTTGTCCGATCGGTACTGCGCGAGCGAGCCGTGCCAGTCCAAGTGGTCCGCGCCGAGGGACGTCACGACGACGAGACCGGGCGAGTCCTCGAGATCGACCGCCTGGTAACTCGACACTTCGAGCACCGTCCAAGTGACGTCGGGGAAGTCGACCGCGTAGGGAGGGCGGCCGATGTTGCCGGCGCTCTCGGCACTCTCGCCGAGACTCTGTAGGAAGAAGGTGATGAGCGACGTGGTGGTGGACTTGCCCTTCGTTCCCGTCACGGCAATGACGTGCGCGCGATCGGTGGACGCGAGCCACAGGTTGAGTGCGGAGGTCACGCACACACCGTCGTCCTCGAGGAGCAACACGTCCGCGCGACGGCGTGGAATGCCGGGAGATTTGAGGACGACGTCGCACCGTCGAAGGTCGTCAAGACCGCCGTCGTCCGTCGCGCGCACCTCCGGACTGAGCGGGGCGTCGTCGACGAGCACGATGTCCTTGGTGATGTCGCGGACTCGCTCGAGGGCCGCACGGCCCTCCACCCCAAGACCCCAGAGACCTACGCGCCGTCCCGTGAGGTCAGCGAAGCCACGCGGCCGGAACACGGCTATCTCCCATTGGTTGGAGCATGTCCTCGAGTGTCATGTCGGCATCCACGCGGGTCGCCAGAGCGAGGATGTTGGGCTCGTCGCGCCACTGCGGGTGAGAGGCCAGCGCGTGCAGTGCGACGGAGCATTCTCCGGGATCACCGACGCACTCGAACGGCTTGCGCTCATCGCCGAGACCCACCAACGTGGTGAGCTGCTCGAGACGTGCGGGGTTGGCGAGTGGTTCGACGCCGAGCGCGTCACGCAGTGCGGAGCGCTCAATGAACGGCGCGAGGACGAGAGCGATGAAGACGCACTTGTCGCACTCACCGCACCAGGCGGTGGCGCGTCGAGCGGTGTCTTGGGCGAAGGCTCGATTGCAACTGCGGAAGGTGGTGAGGTAGTCGGTGAGTCCCGCGAATTCGCGCGCCACCCACAGTTCGCTCCGGTCGCGGAGGAAACTCGCGACGTGTACCCCGTCACCCACGGCTGCGGCGATGGCGTCGGCGAGCAGGAGTTCCGCGGCGTGGGACTTGCTCCACTGGTGGTTGATGTCGCGACCACGCCACAGGAGGTTCGGAACCGACGCCGAGTGCTCGTTGCTCATGACGACGCCGCCGCGCTGATCCGCGACCGCCGCGACGGTGGCCAGCAGCGTCACCATGGCCGTGACGGGGACGTGTCCGTTGAAAAAAGACGGATCGCCCGCGAGGACGAGCGGGTCGAGATGGCGCGTGGCGCGAAGAACGGGCAACCCCGTGACCGCGGCGGTGGCCTCTAAGGGGGTAAAGCGTCCGGCGGCCGGACTCATGACGAACAGCGCTTGTTCGAGCTCCTGCGACACACGATTCACGCTGACGACCGAATCGATGCCTCCACCGAAGGGTGTCAGGACTCGTGAGGGGTCGCTGATGGCGACGCGCAGGTGCGCCTCCTGACCACCCGTGATGTCGACGTCGTCGAGCGGCAGATTGTTCCGGTAGGAGAATTCGCCGAGACCGTCGAGCACCGCGGCCTGCAGAAGCGCGCGACCGGCGGCGCTGATCGGGGTGGCGCCGAGGTCGATGCGTCGAGCCGCTCCGGCCTTGTAATAGGAGAGTCCGGCCAACAAGAACCAAAGTTCGGCAACGGCCACCACGTCGGGACGTTGGAGCGACGGTACGTCCTCGAAGACAACGACTTCGCGGAAGTCTCGCCCGTCGAGGCGGTAGTGGGCACGCAGCGTGGTGTCGTCGACCTCGAGGGCCACGTAGGAGAAAACGTCGGCGCGTTGCTTCATCGTCCTCTCCGTGTCATGCCCGACTCATGCTACGGCCACCTCGCCACGAGGGCGAAGCGTCCACAAGGCCGTTGGTGACGATCAGAAAAGAACGTGTCGCCGCCGTCGGTGTGCATAGGGCTCAAAACGATCCGCGAAGACTCGAGTCCGCACTGCGCCAGTTGAAAGGCGGTGACGGCGTGAAGATCGACGAGAGACCGGTCGCCGACATCCTCTCTCACCGCCCCGGGAATATGTGCGAAGGCCCGGGCGACCTCGGGACCAACCTGGTACGAGGCTCCCGAGATGCTCGGACCGATACCGGCCCACCACGACGAGGACGGGCCGCTCAGGGTTGCCACGGCTGCCGCCAGGACGCCCGCCGCGAGTCCGCGCCATCCCGCGTGGACGACGACGAGCTCACGGGTGACCGGATTCGCCATGACAACGGGAACACAGTCGGCGACCATGATCGCGACCGCGAGCGTGCTCTCGGTGAGGTAGATGGCGTCGGCGGCGGTGTCGACGTTCACGTCGCGCGCGTCCACGACATCGACGCCGTGGACTTGGTGAACGAAGACGAGGCGGTCAGAACTCACCCCAATGGCCCGGGCCACTCGAGAGCGATTTTCCTGAACGGCGGCGACGTCGTCACCCACGTGGGTGCCCAGATTCAGACTGTCGTAGGGACCGGTGCTGACACCTCCGCGACGTCCGGTCACGAACACGTCGACGCCCGCGGCACGAAGAGCCGGAAATTCAAAGACCGGTAGATTCCCGCGCATCACTCCGTCGAACGTCGGCGCACGGTCCACCTCGTCAGCGTAACCACGATGACCCCGGTGTCTCGTAGGTTGATGCCGTGGCGACGAGCGCGGAACTCCTGGCGAACTGCAACTTTCCGCCGCCGGGCACGTCAGTGAATATCGCGGTCTCCGGCGGCGCGGACTCGGTGGGACTCACCCTGCTCGCGGTGGACGCCGAGTTGCGCGTCACGTTGCATCACGTGGATCACCACGTGCGCGACACCTCGGGTGAGGACGCCCAGCTCGTTCGTGACCTGGGTGCCCGTTACGACGTGCCGGTGATCGTGCACGACGTCGAGGTGGCACGTGGAGGAAATTTTGAAGCATCCGCTCGCGCCCAGCGTCGCCGCGTGCTCCCACCGGGCGCCTTGACGGGCCACACAATGGATGACCTCGCGGAGACGATCCTGATCAATCTGTTGCGCGGCGCGGGCCTCGACGGACTGTCGCCCATGGTTGACGATCCGAGCAAGCCGTTGTTGCATGTTCGACGCGCCGACGTGCGCGCCTTCGTGATCGCGTCGGGGCAGCCCTTCAGTGACGACGTGACGAATGACGACACGTCATTGCTGCGCAATCGCCTCCGACACGAGACGCTCCCAATTCTC
The DNA here is from genome assembly GCA_903873775.1 of uncultured Actinomycetes bacterium. GTDB lineage: Bacteria > Actinomycetota > Acidimicrobiia > Acidimicrobiales > RAAP-2 > RAAP-2. Next base: position 1,107 of record CAIQPR010000002.1, on the reverse strand, counting down.
AATGACACGTCGCAACGTGACATTGTGCCGGTGCTGGCGCGCATGGCGCGCGTCGTGCGCGATGATCGCTCGTGGTTGGACGACAGTGCGGCGACGCTCTACGAGCGGGGACTTGGTGAGGTTGATTGTCGCGAACTCGTCACGTGGCCGCCCGCACTCACGCGTCGCTGGTTGCGGTTCCATTTGCGCAGCGCCGACACGGGTGACGGGACGCACCCACCGAGTACCGACGAGATCGAACGGGTGCTCGAGGTGGTGCGCGGTGCGCGTGTGGCCACCGAGTTGTCCGGGGGACGTCGGGTGCACCGTCAGCATCAGCACCTACGAGTTGAGCAGATCTAAACCACTACGCTGGCCTCGATGACTCCCGATTCTTTAGACCCATCGGTTCCCGAATGGGCCGCCGCGGAGATCGGCGACATGGTTCTGTCGCCCGCACAAGTATCCCAGCGTGTTGCCGAACTGGGTGCGGAGATCACCAAGGACTACGCCAACAACCCTCCGCTCCTCGTGGGTGTCCTGAAGGGTGCGATGACGTTCATGAGCGACCTCATGCGGGCCATTGCGCTGCCGGTGGACGTCGACTTCATGGCCGTATCGTCCTACGGCGCCGCGACGAAGTCGAGTGGCGTGGTGCGCATCGTGAAAGACCTCGACGCCGAGCTCGCGCAGCGGCACGTCGTGATTGTTGAAGACGTCATTGACTCCGGTCTCACGCTTGATTACCTGCGCAAGTACCTCGGGGCGCGCGAACCGCTGAGTCTCGAGGTCTGCGCGCTGCTCTACAAGAAGGAGTTGCAGCGCGTGGAACAGAGCATTCGCTACGTGGGCTTCACGATTGATCCCGATTTTGTCGTCGGGTACGGACTTGACGTCAATGAGAAGTTCCGCAACCTCGGCGGGGTCTACAAGTACGTCGGGAGGAGTTAGTCGTGGTCGATCGGGACCGGGTGCAACGCGCGGTGCGCGAACTTCTGGACGCCATCGGGGAAGACCCCACGCGCGACGGACTGCTCGAGACGCCGCGTCGCGTGGCGGACATGTACGCCGAACTCTTTGAGGGTCTTGAGCAAGATCCCGGCGAGCACCTGCGCGTGACCTTTGAGG
>CAIQPR010000001.1 GCA_903873775.1 uncultured Actinomycetes bacterium | reverse complement strand
GGCGAACTTCTTCGCCCACACCGGGTCGGACGCGATGAAGACGGGAATGGCGTTCACGAAGGCCACGCCGGCGTCGATCGCCGCCTGCGCGTAGAAGCGCTGGGCCTCTTCGGAACCCACCGGCAGGTAGGAGACGAGCACCTCGGCGCCAGACTCCTTCAGCACCGCAACGACGTCGCAGGGGTCCGCGGGGGACTCTTCGATGCTCTCGCGGTAGTACTTGTTCAAGCCGTCGAGTGTCGGACCACGGTGCACGGTGACGCCGAGGGTCGGCACGTCGGCGAACTTGATGGTGTTGTTCTGCCCCGCGAGGATCGCCTTACCGAGGTCGTTGCCGACTTTGGTGGCGTCCACGTCGAAGGCGGCCACGAAGTCGAGGTCGGCGACGTGGTACCCACCGAGTTCCACGTGCATAAGACCGGGCACGTGGTCGCCGGGCTGAGCGTCGCGGTAGTACGTGACACCCTGAATCAGTGAGCTCGCGCAGTTACCTACGCCAGCGATGGCCACACGGATCTTCCCCATGGCGCTCCTTTCCTAGTTAGCTTCCCGAGCGAGAGGCTGTTGGTTATTGCGTTCCGACGCGAGCAGATCGTCCACCCACGAGATTTCGAGCTCGACGGCCTTAGCCCCGTGTTCCATCACGGAACGGGCGTAGCCGTCGAGATCGTCGGTTTTCGCCTGCTGTCGCATCTCAAAGAGACGTTGGGCGAGGTTGGCGCGGCGCTGCTCCAGCAGACCCACCCGAAGGCTCGGGGTGAGGTAGCGAGCGAGCGCCATGCGAAGAGAGAACGACTTCGAGTCGTCCAAAGTGGCCGGGTCGGAGATGAGTAGAGCGAACTGCTCGCGACCACGGTCGGTAATGCGGTAGACCTTGCGACCTTTGCGCCCCAGAGCGGGCGCCGGTCGTAGCGCCCGAAGAGTGGCGCGCTCGCCGGACAAGGAACCTGTCGACAGGGACGCCAACTTGACCTCGGCGGCGACGGCCTCGACGAAGCCCTCGCGTTCGAGTCGAGCGAGAGCCGGGTAGATCGAACCAAAGGACACGTTGGACCACAAACCCAAGCGGTCGCGCAGTTGGGCGCGGATTTCGTAGCCGTGATGGTCGCGGTCCATCAACAGTCCGAGAATGGCGAGGTCTAACACGCGATTCATTATATCAGATCGATATATCGTGCGTGACGGTCGGCGGGCCGATCATGAAATTTCAGGCTCGGGGGTAATCTCAGCGGAATGGACCGGCCCTACCAGAACTCCACCGCCGACGGCGCGGTCGTTGAATTTGGTCTCGTCCGGCACGCCCTGTTGTCCGCGCTCGCCTCCGGAAACCTCACTCGCGACGACGTCTGTGACGCCCACCCCGAACTAGTGCGTGCGGCCACCCACCTCGGGCGAAAGAGTGGTGAAACCTGCCCGGTCTGTGAGGACAACGAGTTGCGAGAGATCACCTACGTCTTTGGCGCTCGGCTTCCACCCGGAGGTGCCTGCCCCTCGTCACGCTCAGAGCTACTCAAACTCGAGCGCCGAGAGGAACCCGTGCAGTGTTACGCCGTTGAAGTGTGCACGGCGTGCCACTTCCACCACCTTGTGCGTAAATGGTCCGCGGGCGGTAAGCGTCCGCGGGCTCGAAAGGTGGGCCGATGAGTCAACTGAGTGCCCCACAGATCAGACGACGCAAGCGCCGCAACGGCGCTGAACCGATCGTCATGGTGACCGCCTACGACGAACCGGGCGCCCGGTACGTGGACGCCGCCGGTGTGGACATGATCCTCGTCGGAGATTCGGTGGCCAACGTGATGTTGGGTCACGAGGACACGATGCACGTCAGTGTCGAAGAAATTGCACACCACGTGCGGGCCGTCTGCGCCGCACGTCCGAGCGCCCACGTGGTCGCGGACCTGCCGTGGCTCAGCTACCACGTCGATCGCGCCGACACGGTGCGTAATGCCGCCACTTTGATTCGGGCCGGAGCGTCCTCGGTCAAACTCGAGGGCGGACGCGTGCGCGTCGAGATGATTACAGCGCTGGTCGACGCGGAGATCCCCGTCATGGGTCACCTGGGACTCACACCGCAAAGCGTGTTGGCCTTCGGGGGTTTCAAAGTCCAGGGTAAGACGCGCGAGGCCGCGAAGATGCTGGTGGAGGACGCCCTCGCCCTCGAGGCCGCCGGCGTCTACGCCATGGTGGTCGAAGGCGTGCCCAGCGAAGTGGGTCGCTGGATCACCGAGGCGACGTCCGTGCCGGTGATTGGTATTGGTGCCGGTGCGGACACCGACGGCCAAGTGCTGGTGTTTCACGATCTTCTCGGGATGTCGAACCGGACGCCGGCCAAATTCGTGCGCCAGTACGCCGATCTGGGCGCGGCGATCACCGAGGCCGTCAGCCGCTACACGGCCGACGTTCGAGGGGGCCACTTTCCGGGTCCCGACGAGACCTACGCGACGCCGCCGGAGCTCCTCGACTAGCGATATTGCCGTTCGTGGATTAGGATTGTCCGTCCCGCACTCGCGGGACACATCAGACAGAACCCTGCTCTGTATCCGCAGAGCCCGGCGATGCCGGTCCAGAGGGAAAGGAAACGGCCATGCGGCCTTATGAAACCATGCTCGTGTTCGACACCACCGTCGACCCACAGGCAATCCAGATCAGCCTCGACAAGACGCTCGAGGTGATTCGCGCCAATGGCGGAACCCCCGGAGCGATCGACCGTTGGGGGAAGCGACCGTTGGCCTACGAGATCAACAAGCGCAAAGAGGGGTACTACGTCGTCGTCGAGTTCACCGGCGAGCCGGCCACCGTGGCCGAGCTGGACCGAATCTTGGGCCTGGCCGACGAAGTGATCCGCTTCAAGATTTTGCGTCTGCCCGATCAGCGACCCGCCCGCCGTGTTACGGCTCAGGCGTAGGTTCACGTCGCGTAACCCGAATAGGAGCGACTATGGCAGATAACACCATCACGGTTGTCGGGAACATCACCCGCGACCCGGAACTCAAGTTCCTCAACAGTGGACAGGCGGCGGTGCGCTTGTCGATGGCGGTGAACCGTCGTTGGCAGAACCGTCAGACCCAGGAATGGGAAGAGCGCGTCTCGTACTTCGAAGTCACCGGCTACGGCCCGATGGCGGAGAACGTGGCGAACTCCCTGACCAAGGGCACGCGCATCATTGTGACCGGTCGACTCGAGCAGCGCAGTTGGGAAACCCCCGACGGTGACAAGCGCTCGATCGTCGAGATCAACGCCGACGAGATTGCCCCGTCCCTCCGTTTCGCCACCGCAGTGGTGAACAAGACCCCCCGCCCCGAGGGCGGAAATTTCCAGCAGTCGTCGGCTCGCCCGTCGACGCCCCGTTCCAACGAACCCAGCAGTTACGCCTTTGATGAGGAGCCCTTCTAATGCCCCGTATTAATAACCCCAAGCCGCCCAAGCGTGCCCCGAAGGACAATGGTCGTCGGGTCAAGAAGAAGCCGTGCGCGTTTTGCCAGCACGGTGTGACCTTCGTTGACTACAAGGACCTCACGCAGTTGCGCAAGTACATCTCGGACCGCGGGAAGATCCGTGGCCGTCGGGTGTCGGGCAACTGCCAGCAGCACCAGCGCGACATCACCGACGCCATCAAGACCGCTCGCGAGTTGGCGCTGCTGCCCTACACGCAGCGCACCGTGACCGAGCGTCGTGGAGGTCGTGGCGGTGGTCGTGATGACCGTCGTGGCCCGCGTCCGGACCGTGATGAGGCCACCGATGTTGAGGCCACCGATGAGGTGGATGTCGACGTCGAGGACTTCGACGGCAACGACACCGACGAGCTCGTGACCGAGGAGGCTGAGTAATGAAGGTACTGCTGCGAAATGACGTGCGCGGCGTTGGTCGCCGTGGCGACATCGTCGAGGTGAAGAGCGGCTACGCCCGCAACTACCTGTTGCCGGGTGGTCTCGCGCTCGCCGCCACCGACACGATGGAAGAGCAAGCCAAGTCGATGCGCAAGTCGCGCGATCTGCGTGATGCCGCCGACCGTCAGGCTGCGGAGACGCAGAAGGCCGCCATCGAGGCCGCGAAGATCTCCGTGGGGGCCCGTGCGGGAACCAACGGTCGACTCTTCGGTTCCGTGACCGAAGCCGACATCGTGAACGCGATTCGCACGGCGACCAACGTGTCGCTCGAGCGCTCGCAGATCGGCATGGACGAGCACATCAAGGAAGTCGGGACCTCGTCAGTTGAGGTGTACCTCTTCGACGGCGTCATTGCCACCATCAACGTTGAGGTTGTCGCCAAGGCGTAGTCACCTCGTTGTTCGAACTACCGCCGGGGCCTGAGTGCCCCGGCGGTGTTCTTTCTGCCGTATTCCACCCACCTGTCACACCCCCACGCCACACTGTGAGGGCGTTGTCAACAAGGTTTTCCCCATCTTGTTGTTCTGGCGCTGCACAGGCCCTATCGACGACCGTTGAGGTCTTATGGTTCAGTTTCTCGATGATGCTCCCGTGATGCGCCCACCCTCCGGTGGAGGACGCGTGCCGCCCAACAATGTGTCGGCCGAAGAGTCCTTGCTCGGCGCCATGTTGTTGTCGGCCGACGCGGTGTCCGTCGCCAACGAAATCTGTGTCGCCGAGGATTTCTATCGCCCCCTGCACGGACAGATCTTCGCGGCGGTCGTGGACCTGGTGAACGCCGGTAAGGAAGTCGACTGGGTCACGGTCTCGGAAAAGTTGCGCGAGCGCGGAGCCCCCGAGATTGATCCGGGTCTGCTCGCGGCCCTGCAGTTGAACACGCCGTCGGCGTCGAACGCGCAGCACTACGCAGTGATCGTGCGCGACAAGGCGCGCCAGCGCAAGCTGATTGAGATCTCCGGACGCATTGCGGATGAGGCCTACGCGGTGACCGAGGACGTCGACGGCATCGTCGACACCGCCGAACGGATGATTCTCGAAGTCCGCGACACGTCGCGGTACGACTCTGTGAGTTCGTTGCTGCCCTTGTTGATCGACGAACTCGACATGCTCGAGGAGCGCAGTGAGAACAAGGGTGCGATCACCGGAACTCAAACGGGATATCGCAAACTCGACGAATTGCTGAAGGGCTTGCAGTCCACCAGCCTCACCATCGTCGGCGCACGCCCGTCGGTCGGAAAGACGGCGTTCTCCCTCGGCATCCTTATGCACGTGGGCGCGGTGCTGCGTCGTCCCGCGTTGTACTTCTCATTGGAAATGAGTCGTCACGAATTGGCCGAGCGCATCCTTGCGACCAGTGCACTCATCGACTCGTCGCGCCTCAAGACGGGTGACCTCAATAACGCGGAGTGGGGTCAAGCGCAGGCGGCCATCAACAAACTCCACGACGCACCGATCTACGTCGACGACAACCCGAACCTCACCGTGATGGACGTGCGCGCTCGCGCCCGTCGTATCAAGCAACAAGAGGGCGACCTCGGCATTGTGATTGTGGACTACCTCCAACTCATGAGTTCGCGCTCGCGCTCAGAGAATCGCCAGGTCGAAGTTGCGGAGATGAGCCGCGGCCTCAAGATCCTGGCGCGCGAACTGGAGTGTCCGGTCATTGCGCTCAGTCAGTTGTCGCGAGGACTGGAGTCCCGAACGGACAAGCGCCCGATGATGAGTGACCTTCGAGAGTCCGGATCACTGGAGCAGGACGCCGACATCGTGCTGTTCCTGTACCGTCCCGAGCTCTACGACACCGAAGTGAATGACGCGAACCGCGGTGTGGTGGAAGTCATTGTGTCCAAGCACCGCAATGGTCCCACCGGCACCGCGAACCTGGTCTTCCGGTCGAAGTACGCGCGCTTTGACGATATGGGCGACGAGATCTAGATCTCGGTCGGAGGTACCTGATCGTCCGATTCGTTCGCGCTGTCGAGGGAACCTTCCGGCGCCACGATGAAGCCCACCGTCAGCATCTCGGCACCCTCGGGTAGGTGCTCGCGATTCTCGGACCGTAATTTTTCGCAGAGCGCTTGTACTTGCGTAAATAGTTCAATGGCCTCGTCGTTCGTGACGACCAGGGTGGTCCGGTAATAGTTGGCCGCGGGGTCAAGAGGTTGCCGGGTCGCTTCATCTTCACGTCGGCGCACGGCGTCGAGGAGATTCTTGCGGTCCGTCTCCATGGTCATCGCGAGCAGGAGGTCCGTCGCGGCGTTCGCTGCGCCTCCACTTTCGGCACCCGGGCGGATGACGAGGCTCGTGCCGGCGCGCACCCAGGGTCGTTCCCGACCATCGGTGCCGTCCGGTGCGGGTTTGATGATGCCCGCCTTTTCGAGGGCGCGGAGGTGGTAGCTCATCGCGCTCGGCGAGCAGTTCGCAATTTTGGCCGCCTGTGTGGCCGTGAGGACGCGTGAGTGTTCAAACAGGGCGGTCATGACGGCGAGGCGGGCGGGGTGCGCGAGGGCCCGAATGGCCGAGGCGTCCGAAATGACGACGTTGTCAGGTTCCTGTTCCGGCACGGCTGAAGACTATAGGTCGGGTTTCTCACTATCTGAAAAGATGTCTTCACACCTATGAACGACTCCTCCACGCGATTACCTCGCGCGCTCTACGCCATCGCCGGTGGCCGCGCGGTGTCATTCCTCGGCGACGAAGTTGCTACCTTGGCGATCGCCTTTCGCGCGAAGGATCACTACGGACACCTCGGTGTCGCGGCGATTCTGATCGCGAATGCCCTCCCGCTGGTGCTCCTCTCCGCGCACGCGGGATTTCTCGTCGACCGTTTCCGCACGAAGCCGGTGCTGATCATCACGACCCTGCTGCAGGCGGCCGTCTGCTTCGCCCTGGCCGTGTCGCCGGCGGCCTTCCTGATTCCGCTGGTGGTCCTCCTGGCCTGTGGCACCGCGGTCGCCACGCCCGCGTGGCAGGCGCTTATCCCGAGCATCGTGCCCGCCGAGAAACTGGCGTCGGCCTTCGGGACCCTGCAGTCCACCATCACCCTGTTCGGACTGGCGGGACCCGCACTCGGCGGTTGGCTCGTGGGACGCTTCGGTTTTTCCTGGCCCCTCGTGTTCGACGGGGCGTCGTTCGTCGTTCTCGTGGCGGTGGCCGCGTTGATGCGGGCGGACCGCACGCCGAGCGGCGCGGGTACGGAAAGACAACGGGGTCAAGTCACCGCAGGATTCCGCGTGGTGTGGTCCGACGCGGTGCTGCGGAGCCTCCTGATTCTGATTGTGGTCTTCATCGTGGTCCTCGGGGCCATCAACGTCGCGGAGATTTTCTTTATCACCACCGCCCTCCACGCGGGTCCGACGGGCTACGGCTTCTTGGGTCTGTGCTTCGGGGTGGGGTCGGTGATCACGTCGGCACTCGCGGGCCGACTTACGGAACGTTGGGCGTCGTCACGACTCTTCGTGGTGGGATGTTTCCTCGTCGCCGGCGCCTTGCTCGGTTTTTCTCTGTCGCGCGAACTGGCCCTCGCGGCGGTGTTCTCCGTCCTCGTGGGCATTGGTAATTCCTTGCTGAACGTCAGCGCGATGGTGATCGTCTCGGCTCGCGTCGCCGACGAGGTGCGCGGTCGCGTGTTTTCGGCGGTGCAGGGACTGGCGAGTTCGGGTCAGGTCATTTCCATCGTGCTGGGCGGACTTCTCTTGATTGTTGTCGCGCCCGGCACCGTTCTTCTCGGTTCCTCCGTGGCCGCACTGATCGTTCTGCTGTTGACCGTGGGTCCGGTGCTGCGCGGCGAGTCGCGTAGCGAGGTAGCCGCGAGCTAGTTGGTGTGCGCTGTGGCGTTGACGAGCGCCGGCACGAATTGAGAGACGTCGAGAGTCCCAAGACCACTGGCCAAGTTGTACGACGAGGAGGCGCGAAAGCCGGGCACGGTGACCAGTCCCGCGCGGGTGTACACACTGACGGTGTTGGTGCCCGAGGTGACCGGGACGAGTCCGTTGTTGGGCTTAAGGGCTAAGGCGTAGAGGGCCGGGTTCACGTCGCCGAGGGATCGTCCGGCCACTTGGTCGGCGATCGCGACTACGCCCGCGAACAGCGGAGAGGACTCGGACGTACCGCACACCGAATACCAACCCGAGGGGTAGGTCGGGATGTTGAGGCCCACGTAGATATCCACGAGTCCACTGCAGGCGCCGCTGAGTGCGATGTCGGGCAGACCGCGGTGCTTACCGACCACGGAGGACACGCTCTTTTGGAACGCGGGGCGCGGGAAGACAGTGGAGAGACCGCCGCCACTGGCGGAGGGTGAGCCCGGCGTGGAGTCGTTCCAGACGGTGTCGGGCGAGAGTCGGTTCCCGGCGTCGTCGAGAGTCAACTTTGTCCCACCCACGGCGGTCACGAGTGGGTCACTGGCCGGCCAGGCCACGACCGGGTAGGGATAACCCGTTAGCTTCAGCGTGTCGTTGCTCGCCCCGAGGTCTCCTGAGCCGCTGACGAACGTCACGTTGGCCGAGGTTCCCGCGAGGAACGCGGACCGCAGCGCCGTGAGCTTGGCGACCGACGGGAAGGTCTGTTCGGTCGCGCCGAAACTCATGGTGACGATCTGACCGAGGTGGTGGGTGATGACGTAGTTTTCGGCCGCGATGATGTCCGGGAAACCGCTGAGACCCTCCACTTCGTCCGTCGGGGTTTCGACGAGAAGGATGTTGGCGCCCGGCGCCATGGCGTGCGCCCACTCCACGTCGAGTGTGGTCTCAATCGCCCATCCGAGGCGGTCGGGTGCCGTCCCGGAGAACGCCGAGACCGTTCCCACCGGTTGGATCACGGAGAAGTGAGGCGGCGCGGGCAGGGAGAACGTGGTGTCGAATTGCGCGAGATCGGTCGCGATGGTCGGCGACCCGAAGGCGTCCACGATGACAATGGTCTCACCAGTGCCGTTATCGCCCTTTTGGTAGAGCGGGGCCGTGTCGTAGGCCGCCTGGATGTCCGCGGGGGTGTAACAGCGCTTCGCCCCGTTGGATGCGGCCAGGCACGAGCTCACCGTGGGGGGTGTGCTGCTGCCGTGTCGGAACATCACGACCCTCGTGTTCGGAACGAGGCGCAGGAGGGAACGACCCACGTGCGAGGCCGAGGTCTGCTGTGACAGACAGACGACACTCGCGAGCACCGCCGCTGCGAGAAGCCCGGTGCGGCGGTGTTTGGCAAAACATACAGCCCGCGTAATAGGCCCAACGTAACAGTTCCGGGGCCGTCACAGTAGGGCGGGTCGGATGACCTTGGGCCCTGTTGGTGCCCCACGTGACGTCAGTAGGGTTCGCGTATGGCCACGCCTGCTCTGTCGTTTCACGAGGTACGCAAGGTTTTCGGCGAAACCGTGGCTCTGGAGCAGGTGTCCTTTGACGTGGCGGCCGGGACGGTGACCGGTTTTCTCGGTCCCAATGGCGCCGGAAAGTCGACCGCGCTGCGGGTGGCCCTCGGCCTCCTGCGGCCGACGAGAGGTGAGGCCTTCGTCATGGGGCAGCGGGCGGGCACGCCAACGGCTCGTCGTCACCTCGCCTACGTGCCGGGCGACGTGTCGCTGTGGCCGCGACTGAGTGGCGCGGAGACGTTGGACCTTCTGGCGAGTCTGCACGGCGACGTGGATGAGGCTCGTCGCGATCAGCTCATTGCGGACTTCGAGGTCGATGTGCGGCTGCGCGTGCGGGCGTACTCCAAGGGCAACCGGCAGAAGATTGCCCTCATCGCGGCACTGTCCTCGCGAGCGGACGTGCTCGTCCTGGATGAACCCACGTCGGGCTTGGACCCGCTCATGGAGCGCGTCTTTCGAACGAGCGTGACCGAGGCCGCGGCACGCGGACAGTCGGTCTTTTTGAGTTCGCACATTCTGTCCGAGGTCGAACACGTCTGCGACAACGTCGTCATGATTCGCGCGGGCCGCATCGTGCAAGCCGCCCGCATGAGCGAATTGCGTGAGCGCGCCGGCGTGGTCTTTGACGTCATCGGCGAGGTGCCCGACCTCACGGGCGTTGCCGGTGTTCTCGTCGTCACGCCGACGAACGACGGGGCGAGCGTGTCAGTGTCCGGACCAACGGGTCCGTTTCTCGCGGCTCTGTCGTCGGGACGAGTGACGTCACTCACGACGCGCGACGTGTCGCTCGAGGAGATCTTCTTGTCGTATTACGACGAGCCCCATGCGCGCTAGATCACCGCGCACGCCCGGAGGGTTGATGTGGCGACAGACGCGGGTCGCCGCGGGGTCCGTGTGCGTGTTCGTCGTCGTGATGGTGAGTACGGGTGTGAAGAGCTTCGACCTAGTCGGCGGGGCCAAGGGCTTGGCGACGTTGGCGCCACTCCTGCGCTCGCCCGCCATTGCTGCTCTCTACGGGCGCCCCTACGGGGTGAACACCGCGGGCGGATTCATGCAGTGGAAGATTGGCATGTACCTCGCACTGGCGGTGACCATCTGGAGCGCCCTCGTGGCGACCCGTCTGACACGGGCGGCCGAGGACGACGGCTCGTGGGACCTTCTCGTGTCGTCGAGGGTGACGCACGGTCGCGCCACACGGAGCGCGGCGATGATCCTCGCGGCCCTCGCCGCGGGTGTGGGGACGACGGCCACGATCACTCTGGTCGTCGCGGGACACGGCGACGTCTCCAGTGTTTTCTACGGCCTCGACCTCGCCCTCGTCACGATGGTGACCGCCGCCGCCGGCCTCGTCTGCGCGCAGGTGGTCGCCCCGCGACGTCGCGCGTCCAGTTGGGCGGTGAGCATCGTGGGTGGCGCCTTCGTTCTGCGGATGGTGGCCGACGGGGTCACGAGGTGGAGTTGGCTGCGCTGGGCCACCCCCTTCGGGTGGTACGAGGAAGTGCAGAGTTTCGCGGCGCAGCGGTGGTGGGTGCTCGGTCTCTTTGGCGTCACCTTGTGTCTGGCGGGTCTCGCGGTGCGCGTGCTTCTGGCGCACCGCGATGTGGGCACCGGCGCGCTCGCCACCAGTGACCTCGTGTCGCGCGAGAGTTTCCTCGTGCGCTCGCCGCTCGCGCTGGCCGTGAAAGAGAGGCGTACCCTCGTCGTGACCTGGAGCATCGTGATGGCGTTGTGCCTCGCCCTCATGGGACTCCTGATTCGTCCGCTCGTCGACTTCGCGCGCGAGAACGCGCACTACACCGAGATGCTCCAGCGCTACGGCTACGGCGCCGTCGTCACCGCCGCGGGATTTATCGGTGAGATGGATCTTTTCGTGTCACTCGCGCTGAGCTTCTTTGTTCTTACGTCTTTGCACCAACTGGTGAGTGACGAGACCAGTGGACGTCTTGACGTGGTGCTCGCGACCGGACCGTCACGCACGAAATGGGCGAGCGCGACGATCATCGTCTCTCTCGCTGGCGCCCTTGCGCTCACGCTCGTAGGTGCCATCGCGTTCTACCTCGGGGACCTCGCGAGTGGCGGTCAGGTCTCGGTGGTTCCCTTCCTTAGTGGCGGGCTCTCGGCCCTGGTGGTTGTGCTCGCGGTGGCGGGCGTGGCTGTTCTCTTGCACGGTTGGCTCCCTCGGGTGGCGTTTCCGCTGGCGTCCGGGCTGGTGATCGTGGCCTTCTTCGATAGCGCCTTCGGTCCGGCCCTCGGCTGGCCCTCGGCGCTCGTGGCTCTCTCGCCGTTTCACGCGGTTCCCCTCGTCCCCTTCGAGCCGTGGCGGCCGGTGGTCGTGGTCGTGCTTGCGCTAGTGGGCGCGGCACTAGGTGCGGTGGGTCTTCTGCGCTACGCGCGTCGGGATCTGCTCTCAGCGTGAGGTGAGCTGCTCCGACAGGTCCCAGAGTCGCTCCGCGTTCGCCGGGTCGACGGCGTAGGGCAGGTACCCCGCGAAGGGAAAGTCGGGAGTGAAGGGCGACGCCTGGCGACAATCTTCGAGGTAGAGGCCACCGATCCCGTGCAACTCCGCGCCGACCGCGGCCCAGGTGCTCGTGGATGCGCCCTGCTCGGGGGTCTTGAAGACCTCGTTTACGTTGCCCGCCTCGTCGTACCAACCCATTGCGCGCTGCTCTTCCATCGGCAGGTACTTCTGCAGTCCCGTGGCGATGCCGCCGGGGTGCACGGCGTTTGCCGTGATCCCGTAACTCGCGTAGCGCTGCGTCACGCCCACGGCGAACAGCGCGCAGGCGGTCTTCGACTGTCCGTAGGACACCCACTTGTCGTACTCGCGATGCTCGAAGTTCGGATCCGCGAAGTCGACGTCGCTGCGTCGGTGGCCAATGGAACTCAGCGCCACCACGCGCGCGGTTCCCGCGGCGCGCAGCGCGGGCAGCAATCCCTGAAAGAGCACGAAGTGACCGAGGTGATTCGTTCCGAACTGCAACTCGAAACCGTCGCTCGTGTGTTCGAAGGGTGTCGCCATCACGGCCGCGTTGTTCACGAGGAGATCGAGTCGGTCATGGTGTGCCGCGAAGTTCGACGCGAAGGCCCGCACACTCGCGAGATCTGCGAGGTCCACCTCGCCGAGTTCGATGCTTGCTTCCGGCACGCTCTCACGAATCTCCGCCTCGCTCGCGCGACCACGCTCGAGGCTGCGGACCGGAAGAACAATGTGTGCGCCCGCCGCCGCGAGGGCGCGGGCTGTTTCGACACCGATGCCGGACGCCGCGCCCGTGATGAGGGCGGTGCGACCAGTCAAGTCGTGTCCGGCCACGACCTCGAGGGCGGTGCTGCGATAGCCGAAGGCGGAGGTGATGGGTTCAGTCATGACGGGTTCCTTTGGTGGGTATCGAGTCGATCAATAATGGCGGCCACGCCGAAGAGCAATACCGACACTGTGCCACTGCCGAAGGCGTAGAGAAGACCGTCCCAGACCAACCCGTGGGCCAACACCACACCGAATCCAATGACGGCGTTGATCAGCCAGAGGACCGAGAAGGTGACAAGGAGTGTCCATATCGGAGTCGGATCGGTCTTCTCTCCGGCAGGTCCGGTGGGTGCGGCGACTTCTTCGGTGCGCAACCTTTCGCCATTCCAGCCGCAGAAGGGGCATGCGGCGGTTGTGTCCTCGCCACTGAGGGCGCGGCGACAGTTGTAACAAATGGTTTCCACACCACCCCCCCTCGATGGTGCGGACCTTACAACAGACGACCCCCGGGGCTTGCGCCCCGGGGGTCGTTGCTCACCAGAGTGGTGTGATCATTTCGGCTGCATGCGGATGCCGGCGTCGATGCGGATCGACTCGGCATTCATGTAGCTGTTCGACAGCAGTTCGACGGCGAGGGAGGCGAATTCCTCCGAGTAGCCGAGACGCTTCGGGAAGAGCACGCCGGCGCCGAGGCGGGCCTTGAACTCGTCCGACGCCGCGCCGGTGCCGTAGATCGGGGTGTCGATGAGACCGGGCAGGATGCAGTTGGCGCGCACGCCAATGGCCGCGAGGTCGCGGGCGAGCGGCAGGGTCAAGCCCACCACGCCACCCTTGGAGGACGAGTAGGCGACTTGGCCAATCTGTCCGTCCTCAGCGGCGACGGACGCCGTGTTCACGATCGCGCCACGGAGGCCGTCGACGTCGGGCGTGTTGTGGCTCATCGCGGTCGCCGCGAGACGCGAGACGTTGAAGGTGCCGACCAGGTTGATCTCGATGACCTTGCGGTACAGGTCGAGGTCGTGCGCCGAGCTGTACTCGCCGTCCTTGCCAATGGTGCGCGTCGCCCAGCCGATGCCGGCGCAGTTGACGGCGCTCCACAGAGGTGCGAGAGCCTTGGCGGCCTCAATGGCCTCGATGACCTGCTCGGTGTTCGTCACGTCACAGTGGACGTACACGCCACCAATCTCGGCGGCCAGGGCGGTGCCCTTTTCGTCGTTGAGGTCAGCGACGACAACCTTGACGCCACGCGCGGCGAGGAGACGAGCGGTCGCTTCGCCCAAGCCTGAGGCGCCGCCGGTGACGATCGCGGAGGTGTTCTTCAGTTCCATTCACTTCTCCTAACTAGATGTGCCTTCGGACCATTCGTTGACCGACACAGAGTCACCTAGAAAACATAGAGGACACGGGGAGGGTGCTCGTCTCGTAGCCTGCGAGGGTGCTTTCGGCCTACGACCTCACCCGCGATGACTGGGCCGCGCTGCTCGACGGTGAACCGGCTTTCCGGGTCGAGCAGATATGGCGCGCCCTCTGGCTCGAGGACCGCGATATCGCCGACGTCACGACCTTGCCGAAGGCGCTGCGGGCGCGACTGGCGTCTGCGGTGAGCGAGCCGCTCACCGTGGTGCGCGAGGTGGAAAGTGACCGGGGGGCCACCAAGAAGTGGGTTTTCGCTCTCGAGGGTGGGGCGACCGTCGAAACCGTGCTGATGGCCTATGACGACCGGGTGACCGTGTGCGTCTCGACGCAGGCGGGTTGCGCCATGGCGTGTTCGTTCTGCGCCACGGGTCAAGCGGGCTTCACGCGCCAACTCACTGTGGGTGAAGTGCTCGCGCAGGTGTTTGCGGCCGCGCGCAGCGCCGCTCCTCGACGCCTCAGCAATGTGGTGTTCATGGGCATGGGCGAGCCCCTCGCCAATTACCCCGTCACCGTGGAGGTCGTGCGTCGACTACACGAGTGGCGCGGCATGTCGGCGCGACATCTCACGGTCTCTACCGTGGGGGTGGCCCCCGCGATCGAGCGCCTCGCCGCGGAGGGACTGCCGCTCACGCTCGCCGTCTCGTTGCACGCGGCCAATGACGTCACCCGCAACGAACTCGTTCCGCTGAATCGCCGCTACAACCTGGACCGCTTGGCGCGCGCGTGTGCCGCCTGGGTCGAGACGACCTCACGGCGACTGTCCTTTGAGTGGGCACTCATCGACGGGGTCAATGACACGGACCAGGCACTCGACGAATTGGCGGAGTACGCGCGACCTCTGCGGGCGCACGTGAACCTGATTCCCCTGAACCCGACGCCCGGGTACTTGGTGATGGGCTCGCCCCCGGCGCGAGTGGCGGCGTTTCGCGCGGGACTCGAAGCGCGGGGCATCAACGCCACCGTCCGTCAGACCAGAGGACGTTCCATCGACGCGGCCTGCGGGCAGTTGGCGGCGGTGACGAATCCGAAGCGTCGCCGGGTACCCCTCGCGTCTCAGTCGTCGGACCGGTAGGTCCAAAACGCCGGGCGCCACGCGGCGAGTGCCGCGGCCCCCACGATGCAGGCGAGACCGCCACTGATCACCGAGAACTCCACCGACGTCACCGCGGCCACGCCCCCGGCTTCAAAGTTGCCGAGGCGCGGTCCTCCCGTGACGACCGCCATCTGAATGGCCGACAGGCGTCCGCGGTAATCATCGGTGATCGTGGACTGCAGGATCGTGTTGCGCAGGACCGCCGAGATGACGTCCGCCCAGCCCGCGAGGGCCAAGAGGACAAGAGCGACCACTAGGACGTCGGTGAATCCGAAGGCGGCAATCGCTGCACCCCAGAGGGCGACAGCGAGAACGACAGCGCGGCCCCGCCGCTGAATGCCTTCGACCCATCCCGTTGTCACCGCGCCCATCAAGGCGCCCGCTGCGGGCGCGGCGACGAGGAGGCCGTAGGTTTCCGAACCTCCGTGGAAGACGTGGTGGGCCATGGCCGGAAAAAGTGCCAGCGGCATGCCGAAGATCATCGCGTTGAGATCGATGAGGTACACACACTGCGCCAGCGTGTGGCTACGCACGTACCGAAAGCCGTCACGCACGGAGGCGAGGACGGAACTGTGGGTGCTCGCGTTCGAACGCGGGAGGGCGGTCATGAGCAGGGTGGCAACCACGAGGACCACGTAGGTCGCCACGTCCGTCCAGTAGCAGGCCGACAGACCAACGAAACCAATGAGCAGTCCCGAGAGCGCCGGTCCCACGACGGAGCCGAATTGGAAGATCACTTGATTGAGCGAGTACGCGGCGACCAGTTGCTCGGGCCGCACGAGCAGGGGGATGACGGCGTTACGCGAGGGGTTGGCGAAACCCGTGACGGCCGCCGCGGCCACGGCGAGCACGTAGAGGAGCAGCACGTTGCCGTGTCCGTGCGTGGCGTTGACGGCGAGACCAACACTGATAACCGCCAGCACCACGGCGGTGACGAGGAGGATGCGTCGCCGGTCGCGCCGGTCGCCTTCGGCGCCGCCCCACAGAGCGCCCACGATGAGTAAGGGCAACTGCACGCCGTAGACGAGGCCCACCATGAAGCTCGAGTGCGTGAGGAGATACACCTGGTACGGGATGGCCAGCAACGTGAGTTGACTGCCGAGACTCGACACGAGCTGTCCGATGAACAGAAGGCGAAAATTTCGGCTCTCTCGCAGAGGCGAAACGTTCACAAAGAGTCGTGCCACGCAGTGACACTAGGGGGAGTACGGTGGCGATTGGATTCGAACTCAAAGGGGAGTCGATGAGCGAAATACCGCTGGTCCAGTTATTGACGCCGGAAGGTGAGCGCGTGTCTCACCCCGACTACGACACGTCACTCGGTCGCGACGACATCTTCGCGATGTGGCGAGATATGACGATCATTCGTCGACTCTGCAATGAGGCCACGTCGCTGCAGCGTCAGGGTCAGCTCGCGCTGTGGGCGCCTCTCCAGGGACAAGAGGCCGCCCAGATCGGCGCCGGCCGTGCGTTGGCGCCGAACGACTTCACATTCCCGAGTTACCGTGAGCACGGCATCGCGTGGTGCCGAGGGATTCCTCCGGAGAATTGGCTGCGCATGTTCCGCGGTGTGCACCACGGGGGGTGGGATCCCCAGAAGTATCGCCACTCGGTGCCCACCATCGTCATTGGCAATCAGGCGCTCAACGCTGTGGGGTACGCCATGGGAGTCCAGCGTGACGGCGCGGAAGAGGCGACCATGGTCTTCTTCGGCGACGGCGCCACGTCCGAAGGGGACGTGAACGAAGCCTTCGTGTGGGCGGGATCCTTCGACGCTCCCGTGGTGTTCTTTGTGCAAAACAACCAGTGGGCCATTTCCGAACCAACCATTCGTCAGACCAAGATCCCGTTGTACCGACGTGCGGAAGGATTCGGATTTCCCGGAATCCGGGTGGACGGCAACGACGTGTTGGCGGTGTACGAAGTCACGCGTCGCGCTCTCGCGCACGCGCGCGAAGGTGGCGGACCCACGTTGATCGAAGCCTTCACGTACCGCATGGGCGCGCACACCACGTCGGACGACCCGACGCGTTACCGCATTGACGCCGAGGTGGAGGCGTGGAAGCACCGAGACCCAGTGGAGCGGGTGAAGGCATACCTGGTGCGTCAACACCAAGTTCCCGCGGCGTCCTTCGACGACGTCACGGAGGAGGCGAACACTCTCGCGGCGAAGCTGCGCGACGACGTGCTGTCGATGCCGAACCCCGAGCCCCTTTCGATCTTTGAGCACGCTTACGCCGACGTGCATCCGCTCATCGAAGAAGGCAAGCGCGACATGGTCGAGTTGGGTATTGCCGGGGGAGGTCACTGATGGCGCAGATGACAATGGCCAAGGCTCTCAACGAGGGACTGCGGCGGGCGATGGAGAACAACCCCAAGGTCCTGCTCATGGGTGAGGACATCGGCAAGCTCGGCGGCGTGTTCCGGGTGACCGACGGACTGCAGAAGGACTTTGGTGAGGATCGTGTCATCGATTCGCCCTTGGCCGAATCAGGCATCGTGGGTACCGCGGTCGGCATGGCGATTCGCGGGTACCGGCCGGTGTGCGAAATCCAGTTCGACGGATTCGTGTATCCCGCTTTCGATCAGATCGTCTCGCAGGTCGCCAAGCTGCACTCGCGCAGTGATGGCGTGTACACGATGGGTCTCGTCATTCGTCTGCCCTACGGCGGACAGATTGGCGCGATCGAGCACCACTCGGAGAGTCCCGAAGGGTATTTCGCCCACACCGCGGGACTGCGCGTCGTGTCGCCAACGACACCCAATGACGCCTACTGGATGATTCAGCAGGCGATCTCGCACGATGATCCGATCATCTTCTGCGAACCCAAGTGTCGGTACTGGGAAAAGGGCGACGTTGATCTCGATCACCCACCCCGCGGACTCTTTGAGGCCAATGTGGCCCGCGAGGGACGCGACGTGACGGTGGTCACCTACGGACCGAGCGTGCGCACCGCGCTGCGCGCCGCGGACGCCGCGGCGGCCGAGGGCCGCAGCGTGGAAGTCATCGACGCACGTTCCATTGCGCCACTCGACTTCGGGGTCATGGTTACTTCCGTGCAGAAGACCGGACGTCTCGTGGTCGTGGCCGAGGCCCCAGCCAATGCGTCGGTCAGCGCCGAAATTGCGGCTCGACTCGCCGAGGACTGCTTCTATTCGCTCTCGGCGCCGCCGCTGCGGGTCACGGGCTATCACACGCCGTATCCCCCGTCACGTATTGAAGAGGAGTACCTGCCGAGTGTCGACCGCATCCTGGACGCGATTGACCGCGTGATCGGATTCGAGAGTTGAGCGCGCGCGATTTTCTTCTGCCGGACGTCGGTGAGGGACTCACCGAAGCCGAAATCGTGGTGTGGAAGGTGGCGGTCGGCGACCAGGTCGCCTTGAACCAGCCGCTGATTGACATCGAGACGGCGAAGGCCACCGTGGAGCTCCCCAGTCCCTACGCCGGCACGGTCACCAAGCTCTACGGCGCCGTGGGTGACGTGGTCGAGGTGGGTGCACCTCTCATCGAAATCGACGTCGCCGGAGATGCGCCCGCGCCCGCCGCCGCGCCGCCCGCTGCGGCAGGCGAAGGTCGCACGGCAGTGTTGGTCGGATACGGTGTCGCGACGGACGAGGGCGTGCCCACCCGTCAACACCGACGTCGGGGGAGTACGTCAGCACCGGCGGCACCCGCCGCGGTGGTTCCGGTGAGTACCCCAACGGCACCGGCTCGCGCGCCGCGGTCGACACCCCCGGTGCGTCTCTACGCCAAGCAACACGGTCTCGACATCGCCCGCATTGCGGGAACGGGACGCGACGGACTCATCACGAGGGCGGACGTCGAGCGCGCGGTTGCGGGCGCGGGAACGGCCCCACGCGCGGTCGTCGCCTCGACCACGTCGGTCACCCGGTTCGTTGGTCACGAGCTCGCCCCGTGGTCGACCGGGCCTCGCGAAGAGCGCATCCCCGTGCGAGGGGTTCTGCGATCGATGGCCGAGGCCATGACGCAGAGTGCCTTCAGCGCACCACACGCCGCGGCGTGGGTTCGCGTGGACGCCACGAAGTCGGTTGAGCTGCTCGCGGGACTAAAGCAGCGAGAGAGCCTCGCGGGAGTCCGCCTGTCGCCACTCACGCTGGTGGCACTCGCGCTCTGTGATGCGGCACGTCATTTCCCCGGTATCAATTCCAGCTTTGACGCCGCCAACAACGAGGTCATCGTGCGCCGCTCGGTGGCGCTCGGCATTGCGGCCGACACGCCACGCGGACTCATCGTGCCCAATATCAAGGACGCCGACACGCTGGACCTGGTCGGTATGGCGAACGCGCTGTCGGCGCTGGTCGACACCGCGCGCGCGGGCACCACGACGCCGAACGCGATGATGGGCACTACGTTGACCATCACGAACGTGGGCCCCTTCGGGATTGACGGCGCGATGCCCATTCTGCCGCCCGGAACGTCCGCCATCCTCGCGGTCGGGCAGATCGCCAAGGCCCCCTGGGTGGTGGACGACGAGGTCGTGGTTCGTCACGTCGTGGAGATTGCTCTGTCCTTTGATCACCGCTGCATCGATGGTGCGCTGGCGTCGGCCGTGTTGGCCCACGTGGGACGCTTCCTCAATGACCCGGCGCCCGCGCTTCTCGCGGGGTGACGAAGTAGTCTGCGCTCGTGAAGCCCTTGGACCTCATTGACCTCGAGCGGTATCCGATTAGCGACCTTGAGAGCGCCGTCGCGCAGCGCGTGATCGCGAACGCTCGCGAGCAGATCGCGGCGATGGGGGCTGCAGAATTGAGCGGTTTCGTGACGCCCGAGGGCGTGGCCGCCCTGGTCGCCGACGCCGAGTCGTTGGCCGAACGCGCGCACCCGTCCGGTGGCGTGGGTACCGCGTATTTGGAGTTGCCGAGCGACGAGTGGCCGAGTGATCACCCGCGACAAACGTGGATGAACTACGGCGTGCGTGCCGTCGGATACGACGTGATCCCCTTCTCTTCACCGCTCCGCCAGATCTACGAAGCGCCCGAGGTTTCCGCCTTCATTGAGGCCGTCCTCAACCGTGGTCCGCTGTTCCACTACGCCGATCCTTGCGGTGCTCTCAATCTCGCCGTCATGGGTGAGGGTGACGAACTCCAGTGGCACTTCGACCAGACGGACTTCGTGGTCTC
Organism: uncultured Actinomycetes bacterium; assembly: GCA_903873775.1. Lineage (GTDB taxonomy): Bacteria > Actinomycetota > Acidimicrobiia > Acidimicrobiales > RAAP-2 > RAAP-2. The sequence continues at coordinate 28,032 of CAIQPR010000001.1, read as the reverse complement.
CCTCGCGATTCAGGACGCGGACGCGGGCGGTGACTTCGACGTCGTGCCGCGCATCCGCAGCGCGGAGAACGAGAACTACGACGACGTGCGTCGCGTCCTCGACGGGTCGCACCCGGATGTCCTCACGCTCGAGATGACGCCCGGCACGCTGCTTATTTTCGAAGGTCGTCATTCGATCCATCGCGTCAGTCCCATTCAGGGAGCGACACTGCGCCACGTGGGACTCCTGGCGTACGACACCAAGCCCACCACGGTGTCCTCCGAGCTCTTGCGCGAAATCCGCTACGGCCGCGTCACGCCGTTCGACACGCCTCCGCAGACGTGGCCGGCGGCGTAACCGAGTTCGGCGAGGCGTTCGCCGGGTCGGGCACCGAGGCGGCACACCTCAACACGATTCTCGGACTCAAGGGTGGCCCCGTGGAGATCGCGTGGTCGACGGCGCTCGCGACCCCGCGCGAAGGTCACGCCGGCTTCGTGGTGGTGGCGCAACCCAATAAGCCGGTCCAACCCATGACATTGTTCGTCAACAAGGCGATGATCGCGTCCGAACGCCACGCCACGTTGACGTGGGGCGCGGCCCAACTGGGCGTCGCCAGCGGGGTGCTCGACGCGGTGGCCGACGGCGTGATCTCGAATCCGACGGATTGCTTGCTGATTGCCGCGGTGTGGGTGGACCCGTCCGCAGAGGACGCGGACCTCGTCTACGAATTCAATCGTGCCGCCACGCGTGCGTCGTTGGAGCGCGGTGCGGAACAACCCGATATCGAGGCGTTGCTCGATGTGCGGGACGCGCCGATTAACGGCTACTACATCCCGCCGTCGTTGCGTTAGGCGGCCGAGGACTTCAGCGCCGCGAGGGCGCGATCGGCGTGAACGTTCATGTCCATCTCCGAGGAGATCACGTCCACAATGGTGCGGTTCGTGTCGATGACGAAGGTGGTGCGCTTGACCTTCAAGAGGCCAATCGGTCGCTTCACGCCGTACTCACGCGCGACCTGACCCCCGACGTCGGCGAGCAACGGGTAGTCGAGCTGGTTGAGGTCGGTGAAGGCCTTCTGCTTGTCGACGCTGTCCATGGAAATGCCAATTCGTTGAGCCCCCGCGGCGGCGAACTCGGCCGCGAGATCACGGAAATAGCACGACTCCTTGGTGCAGCCCTTGGTCATGGCGGCGGGGTAAAAGAACAGCACCACCGGTCCGTCTTGGAGCATGGTCGACAAGGTGCGCTCGGCACCGTTTTGGTCGAGGAGGGTGAAATCAGGTGCGAGGTCGCCGGTCTTCATAGGCCCAGCGTAGGCCTCGCATCAGCGATCGAGTCGGAAGCCCACGCCTCGGATGGTGACGAGGTGGACGGGGTTGGCGGGATCCGCCTCGATCTTGTGGCGCAGGCGCTTCACGTGGGTGTCGAGTGTGCGCGTGTCGGCGAGATCCTGTCCCCACCACAGCGCGTCGAGGCACTCGTCGCGCGTCACCACTTGACCGAGTCGACCCGCGAGGAGATTCAGCAGGTCGAATTCCTTCCGCGACAACTCCACCATCTCGTTGCCGCGCATGACCGTGCGTCGGGTGGCGTCGATTCGGATGTCGCCAATGATGGTCGTGTCATCGGACGGCGCGGCAACGTGGCGGCGCAGGACCGCGCGCATGCGGGCCACCAATTCGCGAAGCCGGTAGGGCTTGGTGACGTAATCCGCGGCGCCGAACTCGAGTCCGAGCACGACGTCCACTTCGTCGGTACGAGCGGTCACCATGATGACGGGCACATTGCTGCTCTGTCGCAGTTCGCGGCAGAAATCGATACCGGATCCGTCGGGCAGCATGACGTCGAGCAAGACGAGGTCGGGTGCGGCGTCGGCAAAAATTTGGCGCGCACCGGCGATGGTGTCAGCCGCGAGCACCACGAAACCTTCAACCGTGAGACCAACGTTGAGGGCTTCGAGGTAGCTGGGCTCATCTTCGACGAGGAGAACAACGGTGCGGCCTTCAGGATCAACCACGGGCGATTCCAGTGCGCTCATTGAGTTTCACCGCCTCTTTCGCGTCAAGGTGACGGGCGCCGCTTCGGGGGAGAAAGCCACTGCCACTCGTCACCCTTCTGAGGGTATGGAGAAGGGGTTACCCGAGGGTGAATGAGGGGACAACGTGAGGTTGTCCCTCGATGAAAGTTGAAAGACGCCGTTGGCGCTCGGGCGGCGTGGAGGCCTACGATCGCAGCATGTCCCCTCGCCGACGCTCCGTTGTTGTCGTTGGCGTCTGCGCGCTCTCCGCAGTGAGTTTGACGCTGTTTGCACGGCGTCGTGCGGGCGAGTCCGTGAACATGGCCGCGCCGACCCCGGAGAGCCCATCGGTTGAGGCGACCGACTCTGACGTCACTTCCTGGAAATCCACGAGCTCGAAGAAATCCGCCTTGTCGGTGGCTTCCGTGAATTCTTTTTGCTCCATTGGCTCAGTCAACAGCGCGTTCTCGATTGGGTCCGTCGGTTCTTTTGCGTCGATCGGCTCTTTTGGATCGGCACTGTCGATCTTCTCGGCGCTGTCCTACGCGTCGGTGTTCCGGGTGGGATCGCGTCGCCGCATCGGCGCCTCGCCGGTTGTTCTCAAACTCGCCCGGCGTTCCACGCCGCAAGTGCCGGCTTAATCCTCGTCGAGTTCTCTCAGGGCACGTGAGCGGCGGGAACGACTGCGTGCCTCGACGCTGCCCAGAATGCTGTAAGCCTTGATCGTGATGAGGGGCGAGCCGGGGAGAGGCTCCGCCGATACGTGCAGGGACCTCGACCCGAGCAGCGAAAAGCCACCCATGTCGACGTCGATGCCCTCGGGCACCGTGATCTCGGCGGAACCTACGAGCGTGAAGACCCGGATCGTGATGTGCGACTCGGTGATGGATGCCTCCCGCAAGTCGAGTTCGCAGCTGCCCACGGCGGCAATGATGTTCACACGGCTGCCGATGCGGAAGCGACCGCGATTCTCCGAGCTACCGAGGATGGCGATCATGTGTCGTCGGGTCGCTCGTTGGGAGGCGCCGACGTCGTCGGACGTTGTGGCCAGGGGCAGATCGTTCACGATCGTGGCGAGCTCGGCGTGGGTCGTGGCGCGCAGAGCAATCTCGGTGCGCGCGGAGAATTCATCGAGCGTGATGCGGCCGTCGACGCAGGCGTCACGAAGTCGTTCGACGGTGTTGTGGCGTTCTTGGTCCGACGCGCGCGTGGGCTCGGGGCTCGCCATGTCGGTACTGTCGCTCATGATCCCTCCTGCTTCAGAACGACGGTAGCAAAGGGTCATTGAACCCGGTCTCGCTCGACGAGCAGCACGGAGACGTCCTCGACGCGTCGTCGAGACGGGCGACCTAATCTCACACGAGACGTGTCGTCGCAAGGGGGAAGCATGAAAGCTGCGGTGTATTACGCAAACGGAGGACCCGAAGTCCTGCGATACGAAGATGTCCCGGACCCCGTGCTGGGCGATGGTGAAATTCTGATTCGCGTCGCCGCCATTGGGGTCCAAGGTGGTGACGTTCTCAATAGATTCGGCACCCCCGTCGACGCACCGCCCCACATTGTGGGGTACCAAGCGGCGGGCACCGTCGAGGCGGTCGGCACCGATGTGGCGGGCTTCGCGGTGGGCGACCGCGTGGTGAGTCTCGGTCTCGACGGATCTCACGCAGAACTGCGAGCCGCGCACCACGCGTTCTGTTGGACGTTGCCCGACGACGTGTCGTTCGAACAGGCGGCCGCCGTGCCGACGGAATTCGGGACGGCTTCGGACTCTCTCTTCGAATTCGGCCGTGTGGCGCCGGGCGAGACCGTGCTCATTCACGCCGCGGCGAGCGGTGTCGGCATTGCCGCTGTGCAACTGGCGCATCGTCACGGTGCTCGCGTTCTCGCTACGGCGTCGAGTGACGAACGACTCGAGCGGCTCCGTGCTTTCGGTATGGACGAGGGCATCAATTACGTCACGGCGAACTTTGTAGACGAGGTACGCCGTCTCACGGGTGGTGCGGGTGCCGATGTGATTGTGGATGGGGTTGGAGGAATAACCCTCCAGAACAGTCTGCGGTGCCTCGCGTACCGGGGGCGATGTGTCAGCTTCGGTAACGCGGGACGCGAAGAGCAGCAATTCCTCGACGTGTCATCCATGAGCGGTCAGAACCAATCGCTGACGAGTTACTTCCTCGGCGCCGAAGCGTTTCTCTCCCCTCGTCCGCGAGAGGTCATCGCCTCCGCCCTCGCCGACATTGCTCGCGGTGAACTACAAGTCGTGGTGGACCGCGTCTTCGCGCTCGAGGACGCCGCTGACGCGCACGAGTACATCGAAAGTCGACAAGCCTTTGGTCGGGTGGTGATGGTCCCGTAGGGTCAAGGTCTGGCGTGACATCGAGACTTCGCCTGACAACGAACAACTTGACCGCGGCGTTCAGACGCCCTACGCTCGCGGCGTTCGCACTCGGTCGAGTGCCGGCGAAGAACTCGAAAAGTTCTGACCAACACCCAAAAGGAAGTCGATACTCGCGAATGGGACCACGTGATGTCTGACGTTGGCGAGGGGCTGGCCGCAGAGCCTGCGTCGCGCGTGAGCGCGTCGGTGGTGATTGCCGCGTACACATTCGATCGATGGGACCAATTGATCGCCGCGGTGGACGCTCTGCAGGTTCAGTCGCGCCCGCCTCTCGAGGTGATCTTGTCCATCGACCGCAATCGTGAGCTCTTTGACCGTTGTGTCGAGCGGTGGGCCACCGCGGATCTTGCGGTGCCGGTGCGGGTCGTGGAGAACAAGTACGCGGCGACGCCCCGCACGTCGACGGACAATGCCTCAGACGGCGTGGTGCGCGGCTACAGCGGCGGTGGTGCGAGAAATACGGGGGCGGAAGAATCCCGCGGAGACGTCATCGTCATATCGGACGATGACGCGTGGGGCGAGCCGGACTGGCTCGAATATCTGCTCGCGCCGTACGACGACCCCAACGTCGTCGCCGTCGGGGGACGTCCGATTCCGGAATTCGAAACGTCGCGGCCACGTTGGTTTCCTAGGAATTTTGACTGGATCTTTGGGTGTGCCTACGAAGGCCTGCCGACGGAGTTGGCGCCGACGCCACGATTGATCGGCGCGAACATGTCCGCACGAGCTACAGCGTTCCGTCAGCTCGGCGGGTTTCGTTCAGCCGACTTCGATGATCTCGATCTGTGCACGCGACTCGCGCACGAGTTTCCGACGAGCCGGATCATGTTCGAACCTCGCGCGGTGGTCCATCACTTCGTTCCGCGCAAGCGGGTGTCTTGGCATTACTTCTGGACACGGTGCTTCTTAGTGAATCGCGACAAAGTTCCGGCGTTCGCATCGATGGGCGAGGCTGCAAACATGTCCGCAGAGCGCGCCTTCGTGTTGACCTCGCTACGAGTGCAAACCACGCGAGCATTACGTGAAGCACGACACGGGAACGCTGACGGTGTCCTGCAATTGCTGGTGATGTGTCTCGGCATTGGACTCGCTGCGGCCGGCAATCTGACGGGACGCGTGCGGTTGTGGCGTGAACGGCGCCGGTAGGGCGCCTCCCGAGACCTGCTCTACAGTCGTTTCATGGCAGCCCAGACCCGATTGTTTAAGAACATCGGATCCGTCACCATTGCGGGCGCTATCGGCGGCGCGTCGTCAGCTGTCTTTTGGTTGATTGCCGCTCGTCGATTCGCCGTTTCGGAGATCGGCATCGCCGGCCTTGTGGCGTCGCTCGCCGCAGTCGTGAACGTCTTGACGTCGTTCGGATTCATCGGTGCGGCGATTCACAACATTTCTTCTCGTCGCGGCAACGGCGGACTACTTCTCATCGGAACGTCCGCGTCCGCACTGTTTTCTGTGCTCGGCTCGATCGTGGTCGCCTTTGGTATTTACGTTATTCCTGGAGCGAATCCTCACGAACTCAGCATCGTCAAACTCTGCGTCGTTCTCTCTCTGCTCTCCGGCGGGGCTGCAATGGGTGGCATCACGGACGTGGTGGCGGCACCGCTCGGCAATAACTGGCTCGCACCCTTCCGCAACGCGCTCATGGGTGTTTTGCGGGTCATTCTCGTCGTCGCCCTGTCGTCTCACGCGACGGCACTCGCGATTTCGTTCGCCTTCGCTCTCCCCGTGATTGTCACCGCCGGACTCTCTACGCTCGTCTTCGCAATCCAGATGCGCCATCGCGAACCTCACTACTGGCCCGATCACGAGCAACGCCAGGCGTATTGGACGTTCTCGCTCCACTCACTCCCATCCACCGTGGTCATGAGCATTCTTCCCACGGCACCGCCGGCCATTGCAGTGTGGATCATCGGCGCCAAATTGGGTGCGGTGTTCTACATCGACTGGAACGCGTTCGTGCTGGCGAATCTGTTGATTGCTTCGGCGACGGTGCTCGGCATTTCTCCAGAAGTTGATCACGTCAAGCTCGTGCTCACGGTGCGTCGCATTGCTCTTCTGTGTGCGGCTGGGATGACACTCGGGGGACCGGTCTTCCTGATTCTTTATGGCCACGTGTACTTCACCTACGGCTGGATTGGTATTGCCCTGCTCGGTCTGTCACTCCTTCCGTACAGTCAGGAGCAGCTCCAGGTCACGTCGCTGCGCCGGGTCCACGCGCACGGTGTCACGACACGACTCACCGCCACTCTCGCCATCGGGTGCTTTGCGGGCTTGATCGTGGGCGGCGAGCTCGGCAGCGTGTGGAGTATGGCGAGCGGCTGGTTGGTTGCGACCACCGGTCTGCTCGCAATCGGTACGTTCCTCGCCCGACGGGGCACCTCCGTCGCGACGTGGTTCCCGTCACTTCCCGTTGCGGGGGACTCCACACCGCCGACGGCACTCCAGTAATCTGACTACGAGGCGGCACTGAAGCCAACAGAGTCGGGCAAGGACGTCACAGCACATGAGCGAGACTGCGACCATACCGGGGCACTCTGCGCCGTTCGGGTCGACATCTGCGGACCGTAACCACCGTTCGAGTCTCTCTCTCGGCGCGGCCGTGGGGCTCGGTCTGGTTGTGGGTGGTGCTCTCGTCGCCTATGCGGAAAATCTCGCGGCGTCGGGAAATGTGTCGTCACACTTCACAGTGTTCTGGATCGGGTACTTCGCCGCCACGCTGCCCCTCGTGGCCTTCCTCGTGGGTCGCCGCATTCGTGATGATCAGCGCGCGGCCCTCGTGCTCGTTCTCGCGGTGTGGAGTCTCGTCCCGAAGTGGATTCGCACGGGCATTCAACCTTTCTTCTCGGACGAATTCCAACATTCGCGTCTCCTCGGAAACCTGGTGCGCACCGGTCACCCGACATTGCAGCCCGTCGTGCTCCTTGTGGGCGGACATTTCCCGGGTCTCGAGATGCTCACCGCCGGTTTCTCGAGTCTCACGGGGCTGAGCGTCGCGTGGTCCGGGGCCATCATCGCGAGCGTGGCGCACGTGGCGATCGTCATGGGGATCTTCGCTCTGGTCAGCGAAGTCACTAACTCGATTCGCGGTGCGTCGATCGCCGCCGTGGTGTATTTCTTGAATCCGGGCTATTTGTTCTTTGACGCGCAGTACGCCTACGAAACTCTCGCCCTGGTGTTTGTCGTGTGGACGCTGGTCTTTGCCGTGCGCGCTATGGACCTCAAAGAATCCCGACGCTCTCTGCGCGAACGCTGGTTCAACGTGGTCCTGGGTGTCGTGTCCACCACCGCGCTGATCTTCACCCACCACGTGACGGCAGTGTTGTGTGCCGGGATTTTGCTCGTCCTCGCCGTTCTCGTCACTGTGACGCGCCACAACGAAGCGCGCGCGACGCCACCGAAGGCCGCGGTGATGGCGTGGACCCTCGCGGGGTACGCCATCGCGATCACGGTGGTTCGGTTCGTGGAATTGCGCACGACGTTCAAGAAGTATTTGGCGCCCGTCTATAACGTGAGTCAACAATTTCACCAGCTGTTGTCCTTCTTTGGTATCGGCAAGGTGGGTGCGCAGAGAACGTTGTCGGGCGGTCAAAGCGTTCCCACCTACGAAGTGCTGTCCACCTATTTGATGATTCCAATCTTGTTGGGTGCGTATCTTCTCGCCGTCTGGCTTCTCTGGCGTCGACGCAACACCGTGCACCCGATGGTGATCGCCGCAGCGGCGCTCTCGCTCTTCTTTTTCGCAAGCTTGCCTCTCGACACGTCAACCACCCTCGACCAGGTTGTGCACCGCTCGTGGGCGTACTCGTTCATAGGTCTCGCCGTGGTTCTCGGAGCCGGCAGTTGTGAGCTTCCCGAGCTGCGTCGACTGTGGCGAGTGAGCCGCTTCCACACACGGGTGGCTGGCGCGCGCGTTCTCGTGGCGGTGACCCTGCTCGTCTCCTATGTCGTCGTCTCCTTCGGTGCGGTGTCCGGTGGAACCGACATCTACTACCGATTCGGGTCACCCGTCGTGCCCGCCGTTGACGCCGCATCCATCGGGACACAAACCACGATGGTGCGCGACTGGATTCGCGCGCACGGGACGGCGTCAGATGTCGTCTTTGGTGACCGGTACGTCATGTACCCCATCATCGGCACGACCGATGTTCTCGTCGCGCCGAAGATCGAACATATTTGGGACTTCTCGTTCGCCGCCAAAGTTAGTCTGCGCGACCTCGGAGTGGTCTACGGCGCTCACGTCACATACATGATCGTGGACCGACGCATGGCCACCCACGTGCCGCCGCTGGACGGTTACTGGTACTACGCCGGCGAACCCTATTCAACGTCGCACAAGACTGTCCCGGCGAGTTATATCTACCGGTACCGATGCTTCTCGTGGATGTCGTCGGTGTTCGTGACCAAGGACTACACGGTCTACGCCGTTGATCGCTCCGCCTTGCGTCTCACCATCGTCTCGGGTCACATTGGTGTGCGCAAGGGTTGCCAGAAGGGACTGAGCAATGTCTAAGGGCGCCGAGCTAACGCGCGATCATGGATCGAGGACGACCCTCGCGGTGCCATTGCTCGGCGCGGCCGCCCTGATCGTGGCCGTGCTGTTACCAACACACTCGATTGCGTCGCCGGCACGTGCGCTTCTCGCAATTCTTGGTTTGATCGCAGTGCCGGGTTGGGTGGTGGTTCGCTACGGATCACGCGCTCAGCACCGCACGACCGTTATTGCAGAATCCATTGTCGTCTCCTCGATGTTCTACGTCGTGGGCGCGTTCCTCTTGAGTGAGTGCGGCGTGCGCCTGTCGACGGCGTGGTACCTCGTGATTCCGATAGTCGGCGGCGCAATCGCCGTCGCGTTGACACGAGGCGCCACCGGCGCGGATGCGCTGTCGTCACCCTCCGTGTTGACCTCGGTGTTGGTCGTCTGCGCGTTGGCGTCGGCGGGCATCACACACCTCACCCTTCCGGCACCGACGCCCGAGTCCAGCTACTCCCTTGCCGTGCCGTATGTCCACTTGCTCAATGACCAACACGAGTTGCGCTTCCCCGTCGACATCCGTCGCGTTCGGGACTCCAGAAGTATTCGATTGGTCGTCAAGATTGACTTCATTAAGGTCGGTGAAGTGACGCTCGGACGGGCGTCGGGGCGATTCAACGAGGTCGTTACTCTGGTGAATACGCAGCCGTGTCGCGCCGACTTGGTGGCCCTCGTTGGACCACAGGGACAGACCCTGACACCGCCTGTCTCCTGCCCCGGTGGCGTGACAAAGAACTAGTAGTTCACTGGCCGCGTTTCAACTTTTCTCCCCTTAAGAAACGGGCCTTTGCTACGCTCCACACATGGCGCGGTGGAGAAGTTGGGGCCGCATCATTGGTTTCGAACTCGGCGGAGAGTGCGTGTGAACGTGAACGTTGACCCACCTACCGGCCCTGGGGACGACGTCTCGGACAGGACACGACGGTGAGCGTCGAGTCGCCCAAGTTGATGTCGTGGATTCACGATTTGCGCGCCGGCGGAGCCGAAACGTCCCTGCTGCTCGAGCTGGAACAACTTCGGGACCGGGGATTTCAGGTCTCCGTAGGCATCGTGTCGCACGATCGGACCTTGGCGCCTCGCTATGAAGCAGCGGGCATAGAAGTTTTTGATCTCGGTAACGGGTCGCGCTGGTCTCGGGGGCGTCGACTTCGACAGATCCTGAAAGAACAGAGGCCCGACGTCGTTGAAGTCATCTTGTTCTGGCCCAACATCGTCGTGCGGCCACTCGCGCGGGTGATGGGCATCAAGGTCGTCACCCAATTGGCGAACGAGGAATACGGTGCCGTCCAGCGACGACAGTCTCGATACGGCGCTCTCGGCGTGTATCTCGCTCAGATGGCGGACTTGTTGACCTCGCGTTTCGCGAATCACTTTCGCGCCGTTGCCAAAGGCGTGAAGGTCACCATGTCGAAACGACTTCTCTTACGTGAGTCTCACGTGTCCGTCATCCACATCGCTCGTGACATGTCCAATGTTGGACGTCGCACTGATGAACGTCGTGCTGCCGCGCGCCTCGCCCTCGGTGTGCGTGACGACACCTTCGTGGTGATGACCACGGGGCGTCACGACGCGCAAAAGAATCAAGTGGTCGCCGTGAAGGCCATAGCTCATCTCGCCCAGACGAGACCGAACACGACTTTGTTGATCGCCGGACGATCTGGTCACGGCACCGCGGCAATTGAGAACGCGATTCACGCAGCACCCGACTCACTCGACGTGCGCCTTCTCGGCGAGCGCAGCGATGTCTACGACCTGCTGTGCGCGGCAGATTGTTACGTCATGCCGTCGCTGTGGGAAGGCTTCAGTGGCGCGGTCGTAGAAGCCATGGCCCTGGAATTGCCCATGGTCTTAAGTGACATTCCCTCGATGCACGAAGTGACCGAAGATCGAGCGTGGTTTTTTCCCGCCAGCGACCCCGTTGCGTGTGCCGAACTTCTAGAACGTGTCGCGCAGGGAGAGTATCCGCAGACCCTGGTGGAGGAGAGTCGACGTCGCGCCGAGGGAGAACTGGACATTCACTCGATCACCTCGCAGCTCGAAACGACGTATCGCCGCCTCATGGCAAACTGACCTACGACGACAGATCGACCGGAGGGTGCCATGGGACTGTTGAACGCCGTTCGGGGTGGAATTCGCGTGGCCGTCGATACGTTGCGCCACGCGGCAAATCCCGCGAGTTACTTCTCCGCACGGGGCGCGCACCTCGGCGCGGGCGTGGAATTCATTGGTAGTTCCATCTACACGCTCGGTTCCGAGCCCTATCTCGTCACCATTGGTGCGGGCACGACCGTGTCCGAGGCCGTCCTCTTCGTGACCCACGACGGCGGGTTACGGGTAGTGCGCAAGGAGCACCCAGAAGCGCACCGATTTGCCCCCATCGTCATTGGTGCCAACTGCTTCATCGGGGCGCGGTCCATCCTCATGCCGGGTGTCGTCATTGGCGACAACTCGGTGATCGGTGCAGGTTCGCTCGTCACCGGTGAAGTGCCCTCGAGCGTCGTGGCGGCGGGCAACCCCGCCAAGGTACTCAAGACTATTGAAGAGTATTGGGCCGACAGTCGCGACCGACTCGTCACTCCACCTGACCACTCGGAGCCCGCCAAGCGGACGTTCCTCGAGGAGTGGTTTCGCCGCCACCCGGCCTAACGCGGAGTTCGGTCTGCGAGAAGGCGAGCGTAGAGGTCATTTGTCGCCGTCGCGACATCGTCCCACGTCCACAGTGACGACAGGTTTGGTGTGAATGCACGCAGGGACTGGTCGGCCAGCGCCGCGGCCACCGTCTCGGCGCTGGCGTCGTGCGGTAGTGACCACGCCACACCGTTCTCGATCAGTTCACATAGTCCCGGCGAAGAATCGGTGACCCCAACGCTGCAGCCCAGACGAGCAGCTTCGAGCAACGTGATGGGCTGGGTCTCCGATTTGCTCAGCGAGATGACGACGCCTGCTTCATGTAATGCGTTCGCAAAGCCGAGACGCTCGTCGGGACCAAAGGAGACGAACTCCACGTGGGCTTCAACCTTGAGCGTCGCTGCGAGCGCCTTGAGACGATCTTCGTCGGGGCCAGTGCCCACGATGCGCAAACGAGCGTCGGGGTCGGAGCGGCGAAGGAGCGAAAAGGCTTCGAGCACACGATCGTGACCCTTGATCGGGTCGAGTCGTCCGGGCGAGACCACGAGATGGGGATCCGGGACCGACGTGGGGGTCGGAAGGTCACACCCGTTGGGGATGGTCACAAATCTCTCGAGTGGAATCTTCATCTCGCGCGCGTACAGCGCGAGCTCAAAGCGGGTGAGAGATACGCACGCCGATACTCGTCGAAACAGCGGCCCCAAGACCCGACGCTGCACGGGGTAGAGCGCGTGGCGCAGTCGATTGGCGTTGGCGCCTCCGTGAAAAGTGAGAACGGTCGGAATGCCCGATGACGAGAGCCGCGACAGGATGAGCGGCGTAAAGGCGGATTGGTAGCCCTGGGCATGAACGAGGTCCGGGGAATGTGCGAGAACGACGTCACCCGCACGGCGTGAGAAAAACGGATCACCTCGACGGGGCCACGACGGGACGCGGTGAATGGTGACGCCGTCGCGCGCCTCGAATTCGGGGAGATCGCCGGCGGGGTTGGTGGTGACGACCGTCACGTCGTGGCCCCGTTGCGCCAGGCGCGTCGCGAGCGCTTGAGTGTGCAGTTCAACACCACCGACCAAGGGTGCGTAGCGCGGGGATGTCATCACCACTCGCATAACTCAGCCCCTCGATGGTCCACTACTTCTCGCACTATCGCGGTACTGCAGAACCCGATGACGAGCTCTGCAGTACCGCGATCACTGCGTCGAGACTAGTAAGTAACGGTCGCGGCCTTGTTGTTGAGGTCGACCGCCACGCAACTCGGTTGCGAGGTGCACGCCACTGCGACGATGTCGTTGAGGGGAATGGTGAAGCTCGGCTGTGACCAGGTGCCGTTGTGCTCCGTGATGTACGCCCCGAGCGCGTCCGTACCAACACAGAAGGTGGCGTTGACACAAGCGATGGACGTCAAGGAGTTGCTGTCCACCCTCTTCGGCGCTGACCACTGCACGTTGCGACCGACTTGTCCGTACGTGATTTCGTTGCCGGCGGCGTCCACGACCACGCAATAGGTCGTCGTCGGACACGAGATCGCCCGTGCGCTGATGGATGTGGCGTCAATCAGGGTCTTAGTGAACGAGCGTCCGTTGTAGTACCAGACGTTGCCGCCATTGGAGATCAACATGCAGAACGACGCGCTGGCGCAGGAAACTCCGGAGAAGGCGTAGTAGATGTTGGTCGTGATCTGTGCGCCGGCACTGCTCCACGAACCCTTCCACAGAACGGCGTAGCCGTCATTGTCGACAGCCATGCAGAAGGCGGCGCTGACACAGGACACTCCAGTGAGGTCGTGACCGGTGGCGTCCGCGAGTGACGCTGCACTGAAAGTTCCGCCCGAGAAGGTCGACGCGTAGCCACCACCACCGACAACGACGCAGAATGCGCCGGTGCAGCTAATACCCTCGGGACGAGCCACATTGGTGGACACCGGTCCGCTCCACGTCGAACCATTCCAGATGAACGCATTGCCACCGGCTTGGATCGCCACGCACAGAGTTGGTGCGCCGCAGGAGGTCGCCACGGGGTAGGAAGTGGCGGCATCGACGACGACCGAGGCCCAACTCGTACCGAATCCGCGGATGGCGTCACCGAGGAAGTTGGCGGCCACGCAGGATGATGTCGTGGGGCATGACACGCCGACCAGGCCGTCCGTTTGGCCGCCTGCCGAGGTCGTCACTGTCCAGGTCGAACCTGACCCCGTCGCGACGGAGCCGTCGGCGCCGGTCACTGCGCACGCGCTCGCGCTCGCGCACGACATCGCGGTGGCACTGGTGATACCAGACGCTGATCCCGCATCCCACGTACCGGAGGTCTCGGTGAACACAGTGCCGGCGTCGTCGACGAAGGAGCAGCTCGTGGTGGTCGGACAACTGACCGAAACCGGAATGTTCGTGGTGTCCACAGCGACCCCACCGCCCCACGAAACGCCGTGGCCGCTAAAGGCGTTGCCGTAGGTGTCGAGGATCACACAGTTACTCGTCGAGGCGCAGGAAATGCCCACCACTGGATTCGTCGTCACCGAGGTACCCGTGCTCCACGAGGTGCCGGTCAACGTGAAGGCGGTCCCGCCCAATGTCACCGCAGTGCATGACGTGCTGGTCGGACACGACACACCGGCGAGCGACACGCTCGACAGCGTGGTCGGGCTACTCCACGTCGTGCCGTTGAAGTGCAGAACGCGGCCGGCACTGTCGGCGACTTCACAGGACGTCGCCGACGGGCAGGACACGCCTGTCAGTCCTACCGAGTCGATCAGCGTCGGTGCACTCCACAGGTGGCCGTTGTACGTTGAGACGGCGCCGTCAGCATCGATCACGACACAGAAACTGGTTCCGACACACGCCACGCCGGATGAACGACCCGTCGTGTTTTGTAGTTGCGTCGCGGTCGGTGCCCAGCTGGTCGTGATGGCTGAATTCACACCCGACTGCGTCAAAGAGATGCTGGGCGTAGAGATCGTCTTGCCGGAACCAACGAGGATCCCGTGGACCTTAAAGACGATGCCCGTTGACTTGAGATCGGCAGGTATGTAAGCCGTCGCGGCGAATATGCCCCCCGCGCAAGCACCCTTGGCCGGCACGAAAGTGATGGGTGGCACCGACGTCAACTGGCAGGTGGCTGCATGGGTCGCGTGCACGACGAAAGAAAGGTTGCCGCCAAGACTCGTCACACTGGCGCGAGATTCACTGACCGTGCCCTTGGGGGGGATGACGGCGTGCGAGGTCGCGGGGTGGGATGAGCCGGAGAGGGCTCCAGAAATTTGGGACACGCCCACCACGCTCAACAACGTGGCGGTCGCGATGACGGCACTACGCCGACCCCAGGAACCGTACGAACGACGGACGATTTGTGACCAAGTGGACATGTTCTTCTTCCCTGCTACTGAGTCCGTGCGAAGCACGTCTTAATGGCGTCTTCACTGGTCGTTCCCGACCACAGCGAGTAGTCGGCGGAGTCATTCTCTTCCGGTGACCAGTCGGGCAAATAGATGGCCCAGAAACTCAACCCCTGCAAGTGGTCAGCAAAAACAACGTTGCAGGCGGCCGTAAACCAGTTCGCTTGGAATTGGCGATCAATCGGCGTGCCCGGCGGAATGTCGGAACTCACCCACGTGGGGTTGAGGTAGCCGTACGCCTCGGCGGGCACACCCACTTCTTCCAGCATCGTGCTGGTTAGGGGAACGGGCAGCGGATACGAGGTCGTCGAGTTGTCCTTGCTGGGATTCAACAAGTTCTTCGCCATGGCGGCCGCGAGTGTTGACAGATTGACCCCACCCGAAAGTTCCGCACTCGTCATCTGGGTGTAGAAGTCCCACCCAAAATCGGCGCCCGGGAGCGCTCGAATGGTGTTGTGAGATTGCGAGTACTGGATGTTCGGTCCGAAGAGGGTGTGCGCCTGTTGGACGACCTGCGACCAACCGTCTTCGTCGGTGAGAAGCGAACTCAGTTCCACGCCAATGACAAAGCCATTGGCGCCCGCCAACTTGCTGGCCTCGAGGTAGGGCGCGAGAAAGGCCTCGTAATTCGAGAACCACAAGGGGAGATTTGTCGGACTAATCAATCCTCGCCACGTGTTGTTCGGAAATCCTGTTTCGTCGAGCTCGGGACGAATCTGCACGTTGAGTCCGTTGGCGCGAATGATGTGAATCAACGCCGCCAACAGCTGCGGACTCGGCGTTTCGGTCCCGGCGTGAGGATCATTGGACGTCAAGCTCGTCATAGAAAAGGCGAAGTTCAGAGAAATCGTGTTCGCATTCAGCCCCTTGATGTAGGTGGTCGCTTCCTGCATCTTGGTCTCCAATTGCGCATCACTCAACGTCGAAATGCCGTCTTTCAGGAAGACACTGATGCTCTTCACGGGCGACCACGGCGACGCGACCGTGTTGGACGCGAGCGCGGGAACTGTAAGCCCTGCGGCGAGCGTGACTGCTAGTGCGGCTCCCGTAAAAAATGGCCACCGTCTCTTGAGTGAGGTCATGGGCGCAGGCTACCATCCGACCTTTTTCGTGAGAAGAGCGCGCGAGGTCAAATCTGTGTGTCTTTTGGTAGACGTAAGAGTGCGCGTGAACCGATGAATAACGTGCAAAATTCTTGCGAGAGAGATCGTGATGAGAATCACACAATTGTGATTACGAAAGACATCGTGTCGTCCGCGTCGTTGATGATCGAAGATGAATGAGTTCACCTCGCGATGGGGGAATTTTGTCCTTACGTTCACCTAGCGAGTTGTTGACTATTCGTCATTGGGTCTCGCGGATAGGATGAAAAAATGTTCTACGACCCCAGCCTGTCCGGTGGCCGCAAGGTGGCGGTGTCGATGATCGCTCCCTTTCGCAACGAGGTCGAGAATCTGCCGTGGTTCATTGAACGAGTGCCCGACTGGATTGATGAAGTCATTTTCGTTGACGGAAATTCCACGGACGGTTCGGTCGATTTGATTCAGGACACGATGCCGAGTGCCAAAGTTGTGAATCAGCCAGGCAAGGGTAAGGGCAACGCGCTGGCCTACGGCATGGTGAACGCCACGACGGATGTCATTGTCGCTGTCGATACTGATGGATCGATGGATCCGCGTCACGCCGACGAGTACGTGCGCGCATTGCTGGCTAACGCGGATCTGGTCAAAGGATCGCGGTATCTCCCGGGTGGTGGTTCGGATGACCTCACCAAGCTCCGTGACGTGGGGAACAAACTTTTGACCCTGGCCGCGAACACGATGTTCAACCAGCGTTGGAGTGAACTTTGTTACGGGTACTTCGCGTTGTGGACCGACCACCTCGAGCGCTTGGGCATCCACGACATGATTGAGCAGCACCGCGTCGACGGCAAAGTCTTGCCCTACGGCAGTGGCTTTGAGATCGAAACTCTGATGTTTTGTCGTGCGGTACGCAATCGAATGAAGGTTGTCGAGATTCCGAGTTTTGAAGCGCCTCGCGCGAACGGGACGTCAAGTCTTCGCACGTTCCGCGACGGAAGTCGGGTCGTCTGGGGAATGTCCACGGAACGAGTGCGCGGTATTCATCACTCTGTTCGTTGAGTGAGCACGCCATTCACTTCATCCAGTGGGGGCTGGTAGATTCCCTATTCATGCACGGACGTTCATCGGTCCGCGCGCTCGGCGGGTGAAATGACGAGCGCCGCCGACTCCCCCCTCTCGGTGTCTATCTGGGTTCACGATCTTCGGATCGGAGGAAGCGAACTTTCGCTCCTCAATGAACTACAAAACATGGATCATTCGGTCATTAATCCCACGATTGTGGTCATGGGCCGCGACATGACCCTGGCGGAGAAATTCACCGACGCCGGCGTTCGCGTGGTCCAAATCACTCAAGGGTCACTGTGGCGGCGGACTCGCGACGTGTGGCGCTTGCTGCGACACCCCAAGCCCGATCTCGTCAACACGATGCTGTTTTGGCCGAACGTGACCGTGCGTCCGCTCGCGCGACTCTCGGGTATTCCGGTGCTGACGACACTGGTGAATTCGGATTACGGACCGTCGCAGCGGGAGAGCTCGCCGCACGGTGCATGGGCCGTACGCATTGCCCAGTGGGCTGACGCGCTGACGTCACGCTTCTCCTCGGCGTTTCGCGCCGTGAGCCAAGACGTGGCGGACGTGATGAGTTCGCGGCTCCGTCTGCCGTCGTCGCGCGTGACGACGATTCATCGAGGGCGCAATCTTGACGCGCTCGGACGTCGCACGACGGAACGACGAGAGACAGTTCGCCGTGACTTCGACCTCGAGGGACGCACTGTTTTTATCTGCATTGGCCGTCAAGATCGCCAGAAGGCCCAAGAGACCGCCGTCGCGGCCATCGCCCGCGTGTCGGTAGCGCACCCGAGCGCGACCCTCCTCTTAGTAGGTCGCAACGGCGAAGGTTCGGACGCCATCAGAGACGTGCTCGCCGCCCAGCCCGCGGGGTCCGTCGACGTTCGCATCCTGGGTGAACGATCCGATATTGGTGACCTCTTGGCGGCCAGTGACTTCTTGCTTTTCCCGTCACGTTGGGAGGGCTTGCCCGGAACGGTCATCGAGTCAATGGCGCTCGAGACGCCGCTGCTCTTGAGTGATATTCCGGGGTCGCGAGAAGTCACCGGCGGTCACGCGTGGTTCTTTCCTGTGGATGACGTCAACGCGTGCGCGACGCAACTCGAGCGAGCTTTCGTCGAGGACTATCCCGAAGACTTTGTCCGGGCAAATCGCGAGCGTTGCGAGACGATGTTTGATGTACGCGTGATCGCCACCAAGGTCTCGGATCTGATGAAGACGGTGGCGTCGCGCTAAGGCGCGAGTGGGCGAAAGCGAATGTTGGCGTTCGCGAGAAGGTCTTGTCCCGGCAAGACGTCCGTCGCTCGCACCAGTCCGAGCAATGAGTCGGAACGGAAGGGAAGCGACGCCCCGGTCGCTTCGACGAGGCGAAGCGCGGACATCACCAACGACGCCGGCACGGGCACGGTGGGATGCCGCTTTCCGTGGGGAGCAAAGGACGCGAGGATCGTCGTCAAGTCGACGCGTTCGGCGTGAGCGAATCCCACGACGCGACCCGCAAAGTCGTCATAGTTTTCAACCAGCGACACCATGCCGGTGGCGACGTCGTCGCTGTGCGCGAGGAACAGCGCCGAACGTCCGAATTTCGGCCACACCGGAAGCGAGGCGATTTTGGTCAACGTGCCCGCCATGCCCCCGGCGTTGTCCCCGTAGACGAGGCCGGGTCGAACGACGACCCCGTGTCCGTCGAGGACGGTGCGTTCGACGGCCAACTTGCTGATGCCGTAGGTCTGGCGCGTGCCGAAATACGCCGACATCGAGGAGACAAAGACGACGCGAGCGACACCGGCTTCTCGAGCGGCGTCGAGCAGTCGACGAGAGCCACCGACGTTGCGCGCCCACGACTCCTGCGCGTCGCTATTGCCAAGATCCCACGCGGCGTGCACGAGAACGTCGACGCCCTCGAAGGTGTCGCGCGGCGGCGTCGCACCGAGTTCGTAGGCGCGCCACGATACGTGCGGTGTCGCACTTGGCTCCCGTCGCGTGAGGGCAACCACGTCGTAGTCCGCATCGACGAAGGCCGACATGAAGAGGGATCCGAGGTATCCCGTCGCGCCGGTGACCGCTACGACCGACCGGGTCATAGTCCGACTCCGTCCGCAACGCGCGTGGCGATGCGGTGCGCGTTCGCCATGATCGTGAGGGTGAACGTGGTCGCCGGGACCGTTGGGAACACCGAGGCGTCAACCAGGTGGACATTCGGCAACCCGTCGACACGACCGAGCAGGTCACTCGACCGTTCCGTCGGGGAATCCGCAGCGTGTGGAAATGATCCGCCGAAGTGGTAGCTCTTCGCAGCACCGGAGAGCGTGGTCTGCGTGGGAATGGGAAAGAGGTCGAGAGCGCGGCCCGCTCGACGCAGTCGTTGCGTGACGAGGGAGAGCATCTGGGCGGTACGAGGGTTCTCGCGCGTGGACACGGTGATGTCCGGCAACTCGCCGTCCCGGGGCACGCCACCGAGGCGAATCTCCGGCTTCGGAGACGCCCATGACGGCAAGTAACCGAGACCCACGGTGAGGTGGCGCAACCCGCGTTCGGTGAAGGGTGCCAGCGCGCGATGGGCCGCGATGCTCGGGAGTGACTCCTTCATGATGTTGTTGTACGGGTAGCAGTGAACGAGCGACGCGTCCTTACCGTCATCGTCGAAACTCACGAAGAGGTTGAATTGATTCAACGTGAATTCCCCGTCCTGAGTGAGGTGCTTCACCGGTCGCAGGGACACGAACGGCATCACAAATTGAGCCGACTCTTCCAGCGTGATCGTGGTGTCGTGAAGACCGAGAGATCCGGCCACGATGCGGGTGGTGCCGATGGCGCCCGCGCAGAGAAAAACCTTGTCGGCCTTAAATTCCTGGGTCCCCCCACCATTCACGGACGTCGCGAGGACGCGCGTGCCGCCGCCGGTGTTTTCCACCCGGTGGACGCGTACGCCCGCGTGATAGGTGATGCGGCCTTCGCGCCGTAATTCGTCAAAGGTTTGGGACGCGGAATAAATGAGTTCGTACGGGCAGCCGGTCATACACAGACCGCAGAGGCGACATTTCGATCCCCGCAGAGCTAGTCGGGCGTGCCCCGCAACCACGCCGTGGCGACGAACGTCAATGCGATGTGCGGTATAGCGATCAAGCACGCGCTGGGTTCGCTCGGACACCTTCGGGAGGTGATCGGGAGTGCCGAGAAGTGGGAATGTCTCCTCGAGATCGTCGGACTCTCCGGAATACGGGATGTGCGCGAGAATCGCCCGGTAGTGGGGCTCCAGGTCGTCACGCGTGAGCGGCCACGTCCGGAACGTGCCGGTCGAATAGGGCATGACCTGCGCGCCCCACGTATTCGAAAATCCCCCGTAGGCACCCGACACCACGAGGTCGTTGGCGTCGTTGTTCGCCCGCACGCCGCGCAACTGTCCGAGGTCATCAAAGGGAAAGTTGGACCCGTAAATCTGTTTGCGCGGCAATGCTCCCGGCGTCTCGGGGCGTGGGGGTGTCGAGAGATGGGCGAGCGCCGCCGCGTCGAAAGAACCGGGTTCTTGGCTCGCGAGGGTGGCGCGGGACGCGACGCGCTCAGACTCCAGCTCTGCACCCAAGTCCAAGACCGTCAGCGTGACGTCGCGGCGATCTTTGAACGCGAGACACACCGCAGCGGCCGACGGCCCTGAACCGACGATCACGACATCCATACAGTGGCCTCTCACGCGATGGGAACACGCAATTGTACCGACGCGGTTCGGTTCCCCCGGGAAGAACATTCACGGGCCACTGACCGTGTCGCACGTTTTGACAAAATGAAATTGTGTTCGCGTCCCCTTGGGGTGTCAACGACCGCCTACTACTGTGCAGGGGGCGTCGCAAGGAGCATGTGGTGACTGACTCAGCTGAATTGACCCCCCGGCCGGCCATCGCGGTCGCCGGATGTGCGGGTTTCATCGGACAGCACGTCACGCACCGGTTGCTCACGGACGGTTACCGCGTGATGGGCGCCGACAATTTCTGCGAGGACCTCTATCCCGCGGACGATCGGCGGCGAGCGATCGCGGCGATGAGCCACACAGAGAATTTTGAATTTACGGAGATGGACCTGCGGGAGGGAGTTCCCGCGGGATTCGCCGACTGCAGCATCTGGATCAATATGGCGGGGCTTGCAGGACAGGCGCGGAGTTGGGAGATTCCGGACGCTTACGAATCGGCCAATGTAGATCTGGCGGCCACTCTGTTTGAGGCCGCGCAATCGCGTGGCGTGTCACGCTTCATCCACGCCTCGACGTCGTCGGTCTATGGCGAGTACGCCGAGGGTGACGAGGATCAACCGTTCAATCCGTGCTCCCCGTACGGCACCACCAAAGTGACGGCCGAGGGCGTGCTCACTGCGGCCGCCTCCACCACCGATCTTGTGATTCTCCGCTTTTTCTCGGTCTACGGTCCCGGTCAACGGACCGACATGGGATTCTTCAAGATCATTAACGCCGCTCTTGACGGTGAAGAAGTGCCCGTTCACGACCGTCCGGGTTTGATGCGCGACTTCACATACGTCGGTGACGTCGCCGGTGCCGTGCTCGCCGTGATGGACGCCAAGGTCTCGCCCACGGTGTTCAACGTGGCCTCGTCGGAACCGACGTCACTCGATGAAGCCCTCGATCTCATTGACGAATTGACCGGGGGAACGATGCGCCGTCGCTTCGTCCCGACCCCGCACGGCCTGCAGACCCGGACGAGCGGCGACACGACGCGACTCCGGGCAGCTACGTCGTGGCGCCCCCACACCCCTCTTCGCACCGGCATCAGTAATCAAGTGGCCTGGCAGCGAGAAATGCAGAGTCGATAGGTCCGTTGTGAGGGCGTCGTTGACGCGCTCACTCGCGTTCGTGACTCCCGTGGGCGAGATCGAATTTCTACTTGCCATTTATCGAGGCAACTGAGATACTGTCGCCAGCCGCGTGGCACTTCGCTACGTCGGGAATCTCGTTTCGGGGGTTGTGCATGTCCGGTGGACTCTTCGGCAAGGTCATGAGGCGCGCCTTGGCGTCAGCAAGCGTCATGGTGGCTGCGGCGGGTGTCGCGACCACCGCGGGTGCGACCACACCTACGACGGTGCCCGCAACATTCAGCCCCGCCACCTTGACCGCGGCCGGCGGCATTCTCAATGTCGCGTACACAATGCCGACTGGCGTGTTCCGCTGTGCCTTCTCGGTCGCACCGCTGGGTCCGGTGTTGCCGGGCTGTGTGACCACCGCGGGCGCCCAGTCTGCGACCATCGTTCTGCCCCCGAACACCGGTAGCTCGACGGTGACCTACACGTTCACCTTGGGTGGTGTCTTTAGTGGCGGCACACACGTTGGTGGATCAAGTTTCTCGACGACTCAGACGGTGACGGTGTTGCCGTCGGCGACCCACACGTACGTGGCGCTGGGCGATTCGATTTCCTCGGGTGACGGCATCACCGGTTCCGGTTGGGTCAACTACACCGGTGCGACGTCGAAGGACGCCACCGCCCTCAGCGGATGCAACCGCTCAGCAGCGGCGTACCCGTCGCTCGTGTCGTCGTGGCTGAACAGCACCACTTCGCTGCAACTGCCGACGCTCTCCCTCTCCGATCTGCCCTGTGCGGGCGCGACAACGTCGAACCTCTGGACGGGTAGCCCTGCGGTCAAAGACGGGCTCAGCGGTGGCGGCGAAAACAGTTTCGATCACGGCGAATACCCCCAGTTAGACGACACGGGTGAACTCGGTACCGCCCGCATTGTTACGTTGACCGCGGGTTCCGGTGACGTTCGTTACCAGACCATTCTTGACGCGTGTCTCGCGGCGTCGCTCGGAGAAACGCCCGCCAGCTTGGTTCTTGCGCGATCGGTAGCTCCCGCACTCGGCATGTCACCCGGCACCTTCTTTGCCGACGGCACTGCCGTGTGTTCGAGCAAGTCCCCTGCGCCGGCGGTGGCCAATGTGTTGAAGAACATTCAAAAGCTCGAGCCCGTGCTCGTGGCGAACTTCCAAAAGGTCGTGGCGCTGGCGCCGAAGGCTGACATTTTTGTTACGGGCTATCCCAACGTTCTTCCCTCTACGTTGTCGGCCGCGAATCTGCGCAACGGTTGTGGCGGCATCGCCGGCAGTCTGTTGTCGTTCCTGAAGCCGCTGACGCCCGCGCTGAACGCCGTCATTGCGCAAGCGGCCGCGACGGCCGGCGTCAATTACGTGAACCCCAACGCGGGTGCAAACTCCTTCACCGGTGGCGCAGGACACACGTTGTGTGCGTCGACGTCGTGGTTCGGTGGTCTCAATCTGAGCGCCAAGGGGACCGACGAATTGGGGAGTCTCCTGCCGACCGCGGTGGGTCAGCAGAATCTGGCCGCGAGTGTTGAGGCGTCTATCAACGCGGTCGTGACCGCCGAGAACGCGCGTCAAACGGCAACGACCTCGCTCGCGTCCGACGGCTACGGCTACTGCGCGGTCATTGAAACCACCACGGTGAAGTGTTGGGGCGTTGGACCCAATGGTCAGCTCGGCGATAACAAGTTCTTCACGTCGGGATCGCAAGGATCGGCAGCGCCAGTGACAGTGGTGTCGACGACGGGTGTGGGGTCGCTGACGGGTGTGCAAACTGTCGTGGGGAATCAGTCCGGCTTTGGCGGCGGCTACTGCGCGCTCCTGACGACTGGGTCGGTGGATTGCTGGGGCTACGGAGCTGAAGGTCAATTGGGTAACGGCGTGAGTTACTCCGGATCGGCGAAGGGATCGGCCGTCCCCGTTCCCGTGGTGTCAACGTCCGGTTCCGGCACGCTCTCGGGCGTCAGCAGTCTGGTCAGTGACGGCGGCGGCTACTGCGCGGTGCTCAGCAGCGGCGGTGTCGACTGCTGGGGCGAAGGTTCGGCGGGTGAATTGGGCGACGGCAGGAATGGCTCATCGAACATTCCGGTGCCCGTCGTCTCGACCTCGGGCACAGGCACACTCTCGGGTGTGGGCAGCGTCGTCAGCGACGGCAACACCAGCGGTGACGGGTACTGCGCTGTCCTGCAAAGTGGCGGTGTCGACTGCTGGGGTCTCGACGTGAGCGGTGAGTTGGGTGCCGGTTCAACGGTGCCGACTAGCCAAGAAGGATCGTTGATTCCGGTGGTGGTGACCTCCACGAGTGGCACGGGTGCTCTGAGCGGTGTGACCAGTCTCGTCAGTGACGGGGCCGGATACTGCGCGACGGTGAGCAGTGGTGGCGTCGACTGCTGGGGCCAGGGTCAGAGCGGACAGCTCGGCAATGGCACCTACAGCGACTCGTCGGTGCCGGTGCCCGTCGTGGACAAGACCGGTGTGGGCACCTTGAGCAACGTCACCAGCGTGGCCAGTGCCAACGGAGAAGGCGGCTACTGCGCGGTGCTCGTGTCGGGTGGTGTCGACTGCTGGGGCCTCGGCAATAACGGCCAGTTGGGTAATGGACAGTTCTACGCGTGGGCCAGTCAGGGTTCGGCGATTCCCGTCGCCGTGGTCGGCAGCACGAACTTCGGGACTCTTGGTGGCGTCGCCTCCCTGGTGAGTGACGGCAAGGGATTCTGCGCCACGCTCACCTCGGGCGGGGTGGACTGCTGGGGCTCGAACTCCGCCGGTCAGCTCGGTTCGGGAAGTGCCGGGTACGCGGCGTACCCGCAGGTGGTGGTGTCGGTAACGAACTCGGGTCCGCTCGCCAACGTGGTGTCGGTAACGAACAGTGCCGCGGGTTACTGCGCGCAGTTGGCCAACGGTAATGACGTGTGTTGGGGCCTCGGCAATAACGGCCAGCTCGGCAATGGTTCGTTCTACACGTCGGGCTTTGAGGGCTCGACTGTTCCCGTCGCCGTCGAATAAATCACGAATCCACTGATCGACGGCGACTTGTTCGCCGTCGATCAGTGGGCGCTGACTTCGTCCACTGACATACCGGCTCCGCGTAAGGCGGGCACGGCCATGGCCCGCATGCGTTGAAGCATGCGGTGGGTGACCTCTACCGCATCGGGGTGACGGCCGCCGTGAGCGCGAACCTGTGATTCCCATTCGTCGCGTCGTCGCGTGAACTCGTCCAGATCCTCGAGTTCCCGACAATCCAGACGGTCTTCGTTGACGTCAACAACAATGGTGTCGCCGTCGCGCACCAGAGCGATCGGCCCACCCAAGAGTGCCTCGGGCGCCACGTGCCCGATCACGAGTCCGACGGAACCTCCTGAGAAGCGAGCGTCGGTCATGAGCGCAATCGTGATGTGTCGCGCGCGACACAGAGAGGTGATTTTGGAAGTCGGGTCCAGCATTTCCGGCATGCCGGGGGCACCCCGAGGACCTTCGTAGCGGATCACGACCATATCGTTGTCCATGAAGTCATCCGGTCGTTCGTCGAGGGCCGCAATGAGAGCACGCTCGCCGTTGAAGACCCGCGCGCGTCCGTGGAATTTTCCGTCGACGATGCCACTCTCGACGCCGGCCAACTTCAAAATCGCTCCGCCGTCTGGAGCGAGGTTGCCGCGCAGGAGGCGCAGTCCCCCGGTGTCCTTGAAGGGTTGAGCCACCGAGAAGATCACCTCGTGATCCGGCGCGGGCGGTTGGAGTCGGGCGATCTGATCCGACAAGGTTTCCCCCGTGCACGTCAGAGTCGTGCCGTCGAGATAACCGGCGCGCAGTAACTCCGCGACAACGGACGGGAGTCCGCCCGAGGTCTCGACGTCGACCATCGAATAGGCGCCAAAGGGGCGCATGTTGACGATGACGGGGAGTCGGTGCGACAGAGCATTGAACTCGTCCTGACTCATGACCTCGGTCCACAGATCGATACCGGCGGCCCGGGCAATTTCGACACTGTGCAACATGACGTTGGTTGATCCACCCATGGCCATGGACACCACCAACGCATTACGCAACGCCGCCGGCGTGACAATGTCACGGGGACGGATCTGACGTTGCGTCATCGTGACGAGGCAGTCGACGAGTTCATCCGGAAAGGTCTCCACCCGTCGCGGGTCGTCGGACGGTGGCGCCACCATGTGCAGGGGCTCTAAGCCAAGGACCGCGATAAAGGTCTGCATGGTGTTGTAGGTGAACATGCCCCCGCAACTTCCCTGACCGGGGCACGCGTGCAACGTGACATCGCGGCGGGCCTCGTCGTCGGCGACGGTCGCGTACTGGAACGCGGTCACTAAGTCGATCCGTTCGCCGGTGCGCTCACTCACACCGGGCCGGATGGATCCGTCGGACAGGATGACGGCCGGCACATTGTGTTCGAGCATCGCCGCGACGGTGCCGACCGGGGGCTTGTCGCAGGCCACGACGGCGATGATGCCGTCGACACGATTCGCGGCGAGGTGCGTGGAGACCGTGTCGTGAACGAGTTCTCGACCGATCAACGAGAAGCGCATTTCGGGTGTGCCGTTGAGCTGCCCGTCGGAGACACCGACGGTGAAGGCGGGGGCGATGAGTCGATTTTCGCGACGCTCGTGGGCGATGCGACGAGACAATGCCGCCTGGACGGCGTGCACTTTTTCGTTCACGCCCAGATAGCACTGGCTGTCGCCAAGGTTGCCGAGCACGGCCCAGACGGGTCCGTGGATGTTGTGGACATCCTCACCGAGGAAGCGCGCCGTGCCGACGCGCTGGACGTCACGCCCCGGATTCGACGCTCCGCGCACGCTCACGGGAGTGGTAGAGACAGAGAGCTCGGACATGTTCGAAAGTGTACCGAGGGGCTGTTGGAATCTTCGGCGTCGCCGTGCGACCGCGACTGACACAATGGCGGCATGACCACTGCACTTGTCACCGGATCGAGTACCGGTATTGGGTACGCCACCGCTCTGCGGCTCGCGCGCGAGGGCGCCCAAGTGATCGCGACGATGCGGGATCCGCACGCCTCTGACCTCGATGAGGTCGCCGCGCGGGAAGGACTCTCGATCGAACTGGCCCCCCTCGATGTCACGAGCGATGCCGGCGTCGCCACTGTCTTTGAGGACGTCACTCGTCGCTACGGTCCCCTCGATGTCCTCGTCGCGAATGCGGGCGTCGGAGGAAGCGGCGGCGCGGTCGAAACGACCTCGCTGGACGTCTTCCGCGAGACGATGGAGACGAATTTCTTCGGCGCCCTGCGATGTGTCAAAGCGGTCGTGCCGGGCATGCGCTCGCGCGGTCGCGGGACCATCATTGCCACGTCGAGTCAGGCGGGACGCATCGCTTTTCCGATGATGTCCGCGTACGTCGCGTCAAAGTGGGCGCTCGAAGGTGCGATGGAATCCCTCGCCGCCTCCTTGTCGCCCTTCGGTGTGCGGGTCGTGATCATTGAACCGGGCACGATTCTCACACCGATCTTCGGCAAGGGTGATCTTGGTGACAGTCCCGACTACGCGGATCTGGCGACCGCCACGGTCGGCATGATGATGCACGACATCACCCACGGGAGCGACCCCGAGGTGGTCGCGGACTGTATTGCGAACGCCATCACGAGCGACGCTCCCCACCTGCGATATCTCGTGGGTCAGGGTGCCGAACGCAATGTGCGGGTGCGAGAGGAACTCGGCGACGACGGATTTGTTTCACTCTGGGCTCAGCCTGCGGAGACGATTGTGGCCAGTTTGCTTGCGGGCGAGATGTGAGCATCGCGGCGTCGCCCGACGCGACGTGGGTGACAAATCAGCAATGACCGCCTTCAAGGATCGGCTCCGCGGCGGGATGTGCTGTCGTCGCCGGGGCGAACAACGAGCAGGCACGAGTAACGGGCTCGGCGACGACTACGAAGAAGTCACGGTACGAAGAGGATTCAAACTTCAGCGCTGAGGAATACTCTCCCGGCAAGTTCAATGGGAATGCCTGGCCCCGGCGATGAACGGGACGTGAGCTCAAGCCGAAAGACGGCCACTCAGGGTTCATGTCCAACTCGACCGCCGAGACCGCACCCGCACTCACGGCGGCGGAAGCGAGGTCGGCGGGAAGTGCGGGCCCCGTCGTGGCAAT